>NZ_DASWOM010000066.1:0-29797 GCF_036398755.1 Acerihabitans sp.
AGGCTACCCCAGCGCCTTGGTGATTTTCTCAAACAAATCCCCGGACAGATTCGGTAACGCCTGCAACGTCGCCAACGCCTGGCGCATCAAGGCCTGGCGGGATTCATCGTAGCGCCGCAAACGGATCAACGGCTCGATAAGCCGGGACGCGACCTGGGGATTACGCGTATTCAGTTCGACCAGGATCTCGGCCAGGAACCGATAGCCGCTGCCGTCGGCGGCATGGAATGCCGATGGATTCCCGGCGCTGAACGCGCCGATCAACGCCCGGATGCGGTTAGGGTTGTTCAGACTGAAAGAGCGATGGGTCAGCAGGGATTTAACCTGCGCGAGCGCATCGCTCGCCGGACTGGTGGCCTGCAGGGTAAACCATTTATCCATCACCAGACCGTCATGATGCCAGCGCTCGTCAAACTCGGCCAGCAGCGTCGCCTGACAAGGCAGCTGCGCCGCCACGGCGGCGGACATTGCCGCCAGCGCATCGGTCATATTGTCCGACTCGTGATATTGCGCGGTGGTCAGCCTGATTGCCCGATCGTGATCGCCAAACGCCAGGTAGAACAGGCAAATATTACGCAGCGCGCGTTTGCCGATATCCTCATGCTCGACCCGGTAAACCGGCGTCCGGTTCGCCAGATAAACCGCCAGCAGCTCGTCGGCCAGCTCCGTCGCCAGACAGCGAATCAACGCCTCATGCACCTCATGGACAGCCGTCGGATCGATAACGCTGAATAATTCAGCCATCTCGTTTTCACTGGGCAGCGTCATGATCTGCGCCGCCAGCGCCGGGTCGAGGGCGGGATCGAGCAGCACGCCGCGGAAGGCGTCGGCCACATGCAGCGGCAGGGTCAGCGGCTGTCCCTGGCTCCAGCGCGCCACGCTCAGGCGAATATAGATAGACAACAGGCTCTGCGCGGCATCCCAACGGGAAAACTCATCGGTGGCAAACCGCATCAACAGGGTCAACTGCTGATCGCCGTACGGGTAATCAAGCTTCACCGGCGCGGAAAAACCGCGCAGCAGCGACGGGACCGGCAGCGACGGCACGTCGTCGAAAATAAAGGTCTGCACCGCGTCGGTAATATTCAGGACATTATCAACCGGCTGGTCGTGGCGGCGCAAGGGAATAACCCGGCCTTCGACATCGTAAAGTTCAATATCCAGCGGAATATGCAGCGGCAGTTTTTCGGCCTGGTCGGCGGTCGGCGGCGTCATCTGGCTGACGTGCAGCTGATATTGCCGCAGCTCGGGATTATAATCGTCGCGCACCGACAGCACCGGCGTGCCGGACTGGCTGTACCACCGGCGGAACTGGGCCAGGTCGATACCGGAAGCCTGTTCCATGGCGTCGACAAAATCATCGCAGGTGGCGGCGCTGCCGTCATGGCGCTCGACATAGAGCCGCATGCCGGCCTGGAACTTCTCTTCGCCCAACAGCGTATGCAGCATACGGATCACTTCCGCGCCCTTTTCATACACCGTCACGGTATAGAAGTTATTCATCTCGATAACCTTCTCGGGACGAATCGGATGGGCCATCGGGCTGGCATCCTCGGCAAACTGCGAGCCGCGCATCACGCGCACGTTGCCGATGCGGTTAACCGGCCGCGAGCCGAGATCGGCGCTGAACTCCTGGTCGCGAAACACCGTCAGCCCTTCCTTCAGGCTCAGTTGGAACCAATCCCGGCAGGTAATACGGTTACCGGTCCAGTTATGAAAATATTCATGGCCGATAACCCGCTCGATATTCAGGTAGTCAACATCGGTGGCGGTCTGCGCGCGCGCCAGCACATATTTGGAATTGAAGACATTCAAGCCTTTGTTTTCCATGGCGCCCATATTAAAGAAATCGACGGCGACAATCATGAAGATATCGAGATCGTATTCCAGGCCGAAACGGGTTTCATCCCAGCGCATCGACCGCTTCAGCGACGTCATGGCCCAGTCGGCGCGATCCAGGTTGCCGCGATCGACAAACAGCTCCAGCGCCACCTCCCGTCCGGAACGGGTGGTGAAACTGTCGCGCAGCACGTCAAAATCGCCGGCTACCAAGGCAAAGAGATAACAGGGTTTCGGGAACGGATCCTGCCAGACCACCCAATGACGGCCATCGGCCATATCGCCGCCGTCGATGCGGTTGCCGTTGGACAGCAAAAAAGGGTAGCGCGTCTTGTCGGCGATGATGCGGGTGGTAAAACGCGCCAGCACGTCCGGGCGATCCAGGTAATAGGTAATATGCCGGAAGCCTTCCGCCTCGCATTGCGTGCACAGGGCCTCGCCGGACAGGTACAACCCTTCCAGCGCCGAATTCTGCGCCGGATGGATGGCGTTTACGATGGTTAAGGTAAAGGCCCCGGGCAGTTGGTCAATCACCAGCAACGGTCCTTCCTGGCGGTAATGCGACCACGCCTGACCGTCGATGCTGACGTTGAGCAGTTGCAGGTCCTCGCCGTTTAGTATCAACGGCGCTCCCGCCTGCCCTTTGCGGACAACGTTGCTGATTGCCGTGACCGTAGTGGTCTCGGCGTTCAGATCGAATTCCAGGCTGATATCGGTGATGGTATAATCCGGCGCACGATAATCATGGCGGTATTTTGCTAGCGGCTGTTGAGTCATATTTAACCTTTTGGCATCGTCATTGATTTCTCTGTGATAAGTCTATTCCTGTTAAGACCATGTTGCCATTGTTAAGCGGCGAGGTCCGTTAAAATGCGCGCGCCGGTGAATGAAAAAAAAGCGAATATGCGGGGCCGCCGGCTTATATCCTGCCGATTCATCCCGGACGGCACGTTTAAGCCTCGACGTTACGACGCCATTTATGATTTGATGTGACTACACTTACAGAACAAGCCGGGTACACTTCAGTCGATTTGCCATTTATCCGACTGTATTTATGTGTCGTATAAGGATGCTGTAACGCGCCATGAATTTAGCCATTGACCCGATCTTAACGTCGATACTTGACACCGATGCCTACAAATTGCATATGCAGCAGGCGGTTTATCACCGTTATCATGATGTTACCGGCACCGCCGAGTTCCGCTGCCGGGGCGACGACATGTTGGGCGAATACGCCGCCGAGATTGGCGCGCAAATCGACCTGATGCGTAACCTGGCGCTGACCGACGAAGAATTCGTTTTTCTCTCCGGCCTGCCTTTTTTCCATCAGGATTATCTGGCGTGGCTGCGCGCGTTCCGGTTCGACCCGCGCCAGGTGCGGGTACGCAACCATAACGGCAAGCTCGATATCCGCATTACCGGCCCCTGGCGCGAGGTGATCCTGTGGGAAGTGCCGCTGCTGGCGGTCATCAGTGAAGTGATCCATCGCCGGCGCGCGCCTTGTGATGTCAGTGATATGGCGCTGACGCAGCTGCGGCAAAAGCTGCGTCATTTTCGCGACGCCAGCCGGGATATCGATATCTCACGTTTCAAACTCATGGATTTCGGTACCCGCCGGCGTTTTTCGCGCCAGGTCCAGTTCGATGTGGTCAGCGAACTGCAGCGGGACTTTCCCTATCTTATCGGCACCAGCAACTACGATCTGGCCCGGCGGCTGTCGTTAACGCCGGTGGGCACCCAGGCGCACGAGTGGTTTCAGGCCCATCAGCAGATAAGCCCGGTGCTGGCCAATAGCCAGCGCGCCGCGCTTGAGGCATGGCTTGATGAATACCCCGACCAGTTGGGCATTGCCCTGACCGATTGTATTACCATGGATGCGTTCCTGCGCGATTTCGGCGACCGGTTCGCCACGCGTTACCAAGGACTGCGCCATGATTCCGGCGATCCGGTGGAATGGGGTGAAAAGGCGATCGCCCATTACCGCAAGCTGGGTATCGATCCGCTGACCAAGACATTGGTATTTTCCGACAGCCTCGATTTCGATAAGGCGCTGGCGCTGTATCGTCATTTCTGGCAGCGGATAAACCTGGTGTTCGGTATCGGCACCCGGCTGACCTGTGATATCCCGGGGGTGAAGCCGCTGAATATCGTGATTAAGCTTACGGAATGCAACGGCAAGCCGGTGGCCAAGCTTTCCGACAGCCCCGGTAAAAGCATGTGCCAGGACAAGGCGTTTGTCCGCGCGCTGCGCAAGGCCTTCGATTTACCCTTGGTAAAAAAAGCCAGCTGATAAGCCGGTTCCCCACGCCGGAGGCCCGTCCGGCGCGCTAATTGCCGCCCCCTATGCTCATTACCCGGCGATTGTTTGCGCCCGCAGACAAAATCTGTGATTAAAATGATGATTTTCGCTTGTGTCATTCTGCCCGCCAAGTAACATATTACAGCTTTCGCCGCGGCGATAATGTTCAATCCCCCATCACAATGAGTTAAGAGAGTCATTTATGAGCGTAGTGCCTGTAGTCGACGTACTGCAAGGGCGCATACCGGCTGACAGTGAAGTCACTGTATATGGTTGGGTGCGTACCCGGAGAGATTCTAAAGCCGGTATCTCCTTTCTTGCCGTCTATGACGGTTCCTGCTTTGATCCTTTACAGGCTGTCATAAATAATAATCTGCCTAATTACAAGTCCGACATCCTGCGCCTGACCACCGGCTGTTCGGTGGCGGTCAGCGGCAGGGTTACCGAATCACTGGGCGGCGGCCAGCGCTTTGAGATCCAGGCGGACAAGGTGGAGGTGCTGGGCTGGGTGGATGACCCCGATACCTACCCGATGGCGGCGAAACGCCACAGCGTGGAGTACCTGCGTGAAGTGGCGCACCTGCGCCCGCGCACCAATATGATTGGCGCGGTGGCCAGGGTGCGCCATACGCTGGCGCAGGCTATTCACCGCTTTATGGATGAACGCGGTTTCTTCTGGCTTTCCACGCCGCTTATCACCGCGTCCGACGCCGAGGGCGCCGGTGAAATGTTCCGGGTTTCCACCCTGGATCTGGAAAACCTGCCGCGCACCCCGCAGGGCAAGGTTGACTATGAAGAAGACTTTTTCGGCAAGGAGGCTTTCCTGACCGTCTCCGGCCAGTTGAATGCCGAAACCTACGCCTGCGCGTTGTCTAAAGTGTATACCTTCGGCCCGACGTTCCGCGCCGAAAATTCCAATACCACGCGCCATCTGGCCGAGTTCTGGATGATGGAGCCGGAGGTGGCCTTCGCCAACCTGGACGATATCGCCGGCCTGGCGGAAGCGTTGCTGAAATATGTCTTCCAGGCAGTGCTCAACGAGCGCGCCGATGATATGAAATTTTTTGCCGAGCGCGTGGATAAGGAAGCCATTACCCGGCTGGAACATTTTATTGCATCTGATTTTGCCCAGGTGGATTATACCGAGGCGGTGAATATTTTAATCGCCTCCGGCCAAAGCTTTGAAAACCCGGTTTCCTGGGGCGTCGATTTGTCCTCTGAACATGAGCGTTATCTGGCGGAAAAACATTTTAAAGCGCCGGTGGTGGTTAAAAATTACCCTAAAGATATCAAGGCGTTCTACATGCGCCAGAACGACGACGGCAAAACCGTGGCGGCAATGGATGTCTTGGCGCCGGGGATCGGCGAAATCATCGGTGGTTCGCAGCGTGAAGAACGCCTGGATCGGCTAGACGAGCGTTTGGCGGAAATGGGCCTGAATAAAGAAGATTATTGGTGGTATCGCGATTTGCGCCGTTACGGCACCGTGCCGCATTCGGGTTTTGGACTGGGATTTGAGCGTTTGATCGTTTATGTCACAGGAATGCAAAATATTCGTGACGTAATTCCCTTTCCCAGAAGCCCGCGCAACGCCAACTTCTAAATTTCTTCTTAAAATATAAGAAAAACATATATATAAGATCCTGAGGCCAGCTATGCTGGCCTTTATCTTTTCAAAGTTTGAGTTCTCTCACAAAGTTCCGTGATATTTACATTTTGTAACACACGGTTTCCCGCTGAAACAGGATTGCGACCTTTGTAGCATTTTCCATGTGGATTAACAGGTCTACGAATGGAACACTGCGTGCAGACACAGGAAGACACCAAACTCTCAATAATGTTTCATCTAGAAATATTAGCGGCAGTGGCAGGTGTCCGAATAACACCAATGAGGGTAGTAATAATGATGAAGCGCAATCTTCTTGCAGTGGTAATTCCGGCCTTGTTGGCTGCTGGCGCGGCTAATGCGGCCGAAGTTTATAATAAAGACGGTAACAAACTGGATCTGTACGGTAAAGCTGTCGGCCTGCATTACTTCTCTAACGACAACGCTAACAGCTTTGCTGGCGACGGCGACAAGAGCTATGCCCGTCTTGGCTTTAAAGGCGAAACCCAGATTAACGACCAACTGACCGGTTACGGCCAGTGGGAATATCAGTTCAACGCCAACAATACCGAAGGCGGCACCGATGCACAGAAGGGTAATAAAACCCGTCTGGGCTTTGCCGGTCTGAAATTCGGCGACGCCGGTTCAATCGACTATGGCCGTAACTACGGCGTAGTATACGACGCCCTGGGCTGGACCGATATGCTGCCGGAATTCGGTGGTGATACCGCGTACAACGATAACTTCATGGTTGGCCGTACCACCGGCGTTGCCACTTACCGCAACACCAATTTCTTCGGTCTGGTCGACGGCCTGGATTTTGCCCTGCAATACCAGGGTAAAAATGAACGCGATGATTTCCAACGCGCTAACGGCGACGGCTACGGCGGTTCAGTTTCTTACGTATCCCCGATCGGCCTGGGCATCGTAGGCGCTTATGCCTCTTCCGACCGTACCGACGCGCAGAACGGTTCACCGATTGGCCAGGGCGACCGTGCCGAACAATGGGCAACGTCGGTTAAATATGACGCCAACAATATTTACCTGGCCGCCACCTACGGCGAAAACCGTAATGCCACGCCTATCACCGCGCCGATCACCACTGCCGGCGTAACCACCAATGTCGCCGGTTTTGCCAACAAAACCCAGGACATCCTGTTGGTTGCCCAGTATCAGTTTGATTTCGGCCTGCGTCCGTCCATCGCTTACGGTCAGTCCAAGGCGAAAGACGTTGAAGGCGGCATTGGCGACACTGATATCCTGAAATACTATGAAGTTGGCGCCACTTACTACTTCAATAAAAATATGTCCACCTATGTTGACTACATCATCAATAAAGTTGATGACAACAACAAGCTGGGCGCCGGTACCGACGACACCGTTGCACTGGGCCTGGTTTACCAGTTCTAAGTCGACGCATATCTCCCTGCGGCGTAGCGTTGCCGCAGCTCAAGATAAACAAGGCGGGGTGGCTACCCCGCTTTTTTTTGGGCATTTTTTGTCATTGCCGTTTCCCCTACCCTTTCTGATAATTTTCCCCGCGCCGTCACAGCGTTTTTTTACCCAGCCTGTTGGCAAAGCGTCCTTCTGGCGGTAACCTGTCAACACTCTACGCTCACCCTTAGTTACCTTCTGGAACCCTTTAAAATGTTTGAAACCATCCCACTGGCCGCCGCCGATCCCATCCTTGGTTTGCTGGATATTTTCCGCGCCGACAATCGCCTTAATAAAATCAATCTCGGCATCGGTGTTTATAAAGATGAAACCGGCCAGACCCCGGTGCTCACCAGCGTTAAAAAAGCCGAACAACTGCTGCTGGAAAACGAAGTCACCAAAAATTATCTCGGTATCGACGGCTTGCCGGCGTTTGCCCGCTGCACCCAAACGCTGCTGTTCGGCACGGACAGCGCGGTCATCGGCGCCGACCGCGCCCGCACCGCGCAAACCCCCGGCGGTACCGGCGGGCTGCGTGTCGCCGCGGATTTCCTGGCCAGCAATACCGCCACCCGGCGCGTATGGATAAGCACCCCCACCTGGCCGAACCATAAAAATATCTTCGCCGCGGTCGGCCTTGAAACCGCGGATTATGATTACTACGATGCGGTCAACCACAGGCTTGATTTTGACGGCATGCTGGCAAGCCTGGAGCACGCCCAGGCCGGCGATGTCGTGCTATTCCACGGTTGCTGCCATAACCCCACCGGCATCGACCCGACAGAGGCCCAATGGCGCACCCTGGCCGATCTGTCGCTCAGCAAAGGCTGGCTGCCGTTATTTGATTTCGCCTATCAGGGTTTTGCCCATGGGCTGGAAGAAGATGCGGCGGGCCTGCGTATCTTTGCCGCCAACCACGCGGAGATGATTATCGCCAGTTCTTATTCCAAGAATTTCGGGCTGTATAACGAACGCGTCGGCGCTTGTACCCTGGTCGGCGCCGATGCCGGCACCGCCGACAAAATCTTCAGCCAGCTGAAGTCCTGCATCCGCGCCAACTACTCCAATCCGCCCGCCCACGGCGCCGCCATCGTCGCCACCATTTTAGGCAACGAGGCGCTGAAATCGTTGTGGGAGCAGGAGCTGACCGAAATGCGCCAGCGCATACGGCGCATGCGCCAGCTGTTCGTTAACACCCTGCGGGAAAAAGGCGCGCAGCAGGATTTCGAGTTTATCAATTCGCAAAACGGCATGTTCTCGTTCAGCGGCCTGACCAAAGAGCAGGTATTGCGGCTGCGCAGCGAGTTCGGCGTTTATGCGGTGAACTCCGGCCGGGTTAATGTGGCCGGCATGACCACCGACAATATGGCGCAACTGTGTGAAGCGATAGTGGCGGTACTCTGACGGAAGGCGGCGGGTTTATCAATCGTATCAGCCGCCTTTAGGGCGGCTTTTTTTATCGCAGAAAAGGGTTGGTCAGGCGTTCGTGGCCGAGAGTGGACATGGGTCCATGGCCCGGCAGAAAATCGATATCGTCGCCCAGGGGCAGCAGTTTGGTGCGTATGGAATTGATCAAATCCTGATGATTGCCGCGCGGGAAATCACTGCGGCCGACGCCGCCGTAAAACAGCACGTCGCCCATCAGGATAAAATGCGCGGCGGCGTTATAAAACACGATATGTCCGGGGGTATGGCCCGGGCAATGCAGGATGGCGAAACGCTCTTCGCCGACCAGCACCTCATCACCCTCCTCCAGCCAGCGATCCGGCGTCAGGGGCTGGCAATCGTCCAGACCGAACATGCGGCTTTGATCCGGCAGTCCCGCCAGCAAAAAAAGATCTTCGCGCTGCGGGCCGACGATGGGCACGCCAAAGTGCGCCGCAAGCTCGGCGGCAGCGCCGACATGGTCCAGATGGCCATGGGTCAGCAAAATTTGTTTAATCGTTACCGGTTTTTCCGCAACCGCCGCGATGAGCCTGTTCGCGTCGCCGCCGGGATCGACCAGCGCCGCTTCGCCGGTTTTTTCACACCATATCAGCGAGCAGTTCTGGCTGAAGGCGGTAACCGGGATAATGTGGTATTTCATAACGCTCCATAACTGTCTGTTTTCGCCCGGCACACCCGGCCCGAACCCGGCGATAGCAGACTCACCAGGCTCTTACCGGTCCGGTATCGATATGCACGAAGTTACTGCTGGGATAATACCCCACCCCGCCCATACGCATTTTCATCGCCGCTTTACGGATGTTGCTCAGCTGCACGCCCTGAATATGGAAATCCATCGCTTTGCCCAGCGTATGATAGCTGTGCTTGGCCACCCCGGAACTGCGCGCGCGCAGCTCATTGTTGGTGTCCACCGAACGATAGCCCGAAATCAACTGCACCGGTTTGGTGGTATCGAGCATCATTTGCAGGCGATAAATATGCTCAAACAAGCGCGGGTCGATAGTCGTAACCTTATTAGCGCGGTAATCACGGAAAAAATGATTCAGGCGCGACAGCTCGGAGGCATTATACCCCTTGCCGTTAAAAAATTCGGTTTTTAACGTTTCGCCGGTATTCAGATTATTCAGCGAAAGGATTCGGGGCCGGGGCGTGGAAAGCATGGCAAAAGAAGTGCTGGGCAGCATGGCGATGCCCATAGCGGCACAGCTTAACGTCAAGAGTTTGCGGCGGTGATGATTTATATGATCCATGAGCGAAATAACCAATCGGCATAAGGAAACGAACGAATTGCACATAAGCGCACCGTCGGGAACCATAACCGCAGTTATTAGCGCAGTCAACCCACGCTTTGTCAAGGTTTGCAAAGGCTCACAGATTAAGCGGCCGGAGCCGAGTCGCTCCGGCTATAAATAATTCTCATTCGTTCAGCGGGTTATTGCAGCAGCCGCTGCGCATTGGCCAGGCTTTTAACCCCTACTTTTATAGTGGAATCATAATTGTAAATATCTGTACGAAATTGT
This sequence comes from Acerihabitans sp., assembly GCF_036398755.1. Lineage (NCBI taxonomy): Bacteria > Pseudomonadati > Pseudomonadota > Gammaproteobacteria > Enterobacterales > Pectobacteriaceae > Acerihabitans > Acerihabitans sp. Next base: position 10,145 of record NZ_DASWOM010000066.1, read on the forward strand.
GGCTTGCCGTCATCCGCCACCCAGGCGGTAAGATAAAACAGATTCACCGGTATTTGATGGCGGATCGGCACATAGGTGGTATTGCCTTCTTTCAGCGTGGCGCTCACCCGCGTATCGCCCCAGCCGGCATCTTGCAAAAGCATGTTGGCCAGGTCCGACGCCTTGTTCACCCGCACGCAGCCGGAGCTCAGGGCGCGCATATCGCTCAGGAACAGATTATGGTTCGGCGTATCGTGCAAATAGATGGCGTCCGAACTGGGCATATTGAATTTATACCGCCCCAGCGCGTTGTTGGCGCCCGGATTCTGGCGCAGCCGGAACGGGAAATGCGAAGGGGATATCATGCCCCAGTCCAGAGTGCCGGGGTCGATGGCCTCGGCATCGCTGCTCCAGCCCGATAGGACGGTAAAGCCGTTACGCTGCAGGTAACCCGGATCGCGCATCGCCTTGGGCACGATATCCTGGCGCACCAGGGAGGTGGGGACATTCCACGGCGGGTTAAGCACCACACTGCTGAGCGCGCTGCGCATCAGCGGGGTTTTGCGGCTTGGCCGGCCGACGATAACCCGGGATGCCAATACCTGGGCGCCCTGTTGATAATAGACCAGAGAAAAATTAGGGATATTAACCTGGATACCGGTATTGACACGGTTGTTCAGCAGCCGCAGCCGCTGGATATTCAGTGCCAGAAGCGTCACCCGGGTTTGCGGCGATACATTCAGCCAATCCCGCGTCTGGCGGCCGATAACGCCGTCCGCCGTCAATCCTTGCCAGCTTTGAAAGCGCTTGACCGCCTCCACCAGATCGGGCGAGAAGACTTTGTCCTGCGGGTCGACCGTCGCCACCACGGCCGGATCGGACGTGGAGGCGGAAGGCGCCAGGGAATCAGCCGCCGGACTCACCACTACCGACTGCTGGGCGGCAGATACCGGCGGCGCGGTACGCGCGTCCGCCGGCATATTGTCGGCGGTGGGCAGCGGCGTGGCCGCCGCCGGCATGATCATGCCGCTACGGTGCAGGATTTCGCGCAGCGCCGGGATGTCGTCGCTCAGTTGCCCTGGACGCAGGCTTTCACTGCCGTTGAGCTGCGGCCAGGGATGATTATCGGTCAGCATGGTTTTCAGCGCCAGGTGCATCTTGGGGTACTGGGGATGCTGCGGCGCCAGCCCGGCGACAAAACGCCCGATGCCGCCATCATTTATCGCGTGCTGCCAATGTTCCACCGCCAGTGCCGGCGGCGGCGCCAGGCGATAAGGCGTGCCGTTGTAGAGCCAGACTTCGCCGTTTTGCTCAACGCCGGTAACGAATTGCAGGTAGCCGAGCATGGCGTCGGACAGGATAATGTCGCGCGCCATCGGGCTGATATCGGGATTGGTCAGCCATTGCGCCCAGGTGATGAACTGCGGCTGAACCCCGGACAGCGCCAGTTCGGCCAGTTGCTGCTGGAACTGCTGGATGGCGTCGCGATCCTGCCACATGGGCTGATTGTGCCGGGCGGCATAGAGCGCGGTCAGTTGAGCGGCATAATAGGGCTTGACGCCGGCGGGCAGCACCGCCGCCAATGCGGCGCTGCTGTGCCCCAGCGTCTTGGTATCCGGCATGATGGGGGCGGTGGCCACCTGGGCGCGGGCGGCCATCAGCGGTAACAGGCTTGATGCCAGCAGGCAAGCGAGAAGCCCACGTCGCCATAAAACATAATTGGTGAGTAACATCCCATGTCCCCTGTATGCAGAATTGTTAATTATTATCGTGTTATTATTTACACTCAACTTTACCTTATTAGTATATAAGCAGAAAGCCAACTCTGCGCTGTCCGTATGTGGCTTAATGTGTAATCGTTTATGCGCTTCGCCGCGCTTGCGCCCGGCGGGTTAAAGGAAGAGCGTCCCAGGGCATGCCAGGTATGCCGGCGCCGGCCCCAGGGCAGACGTGTTCAAGGGAGCGCCGTTTCCACTCAGGAGGCTTCCTGCGTCGCGATTTCCGCCGGCATCGCAGGGATTTCGCCGCCAAAGCCGCGCAGGCCCACCACATGCACATGCTCCTGATTATTAAACACCTTGCGCACCAATTTATAGGTGGTGCCTTTTTCCGGGCTGATATTTTCCGGCGCGGCGATAATCAGCTGCATCTGCAACCGGTCGCACAGCTCAAACAGCGTGGCGATGGACTTGGCGTCAAGGCGCGCCGCCTCATCCAGGAATAACAGGCGACAGGGCGAGATGTCCTTGCCGCGCAAACGGCTGGACTCTTCCTCCCAGCTCTGCACCACCATCACCAGGATCGACATACCGGTACCGATAGCCTCGCCGGTGGAAAGCGCCCCGCTCTCCGCCCGCAGCCAGCCGTCGGCGCCACGGTTGACCTCCACTTCCATTTCCAGATAGTTGCGGTAGTCCAGCAACTCCTCGCCAATGGTCTGCGGCGTCCGCTGCCCCATGTCGATCTGTGGATTCAGGCGCTGGTACAGTTTTGCCAGCGCCTCGGAGAAGGTCAGCCGGTTGCTGCTGAATAAATCCTGATGCTGCTCCTGCTGCTCGCTCAATACGTCGAGCAGCGTGGCGTGAGCCTCGCGCACGTTCACGTTCAGCCGCACGCTTTTCACCTGGCCAAAGCTCACCGCCTGCAATCCCTGGTTAAGCATGCGGATACGGTTCTGTTCACGCTGGATGGTTTTACGGATGATGTTAGACACGCTTTTGGAACTGATGGCCAGCTTTTGCTCGCGGGCCGTCAGTTCCTCGGTCAGCCGGCTCAATTCGATTTCCATCTGTTCAATGGCGTCCACCGGGTCGTCGGTGCGGATGATATCCTGGCGGATACGCTCGCGCAGATGCTGGTAAACCGCGATGAAGAACTGGATTTTCCGCTCGGGCCGTTTGGGATCTTCCGAAAGCCGCAGCACATCGCGCAGATGTTCGTTATCCGCCACCGCCAGGCGCAGCGCGCCCAACGCCTTATCGGACATGGAACGCAGCTCCTCCGCCTCGAGGTAGGCCAGTTCGCGCCGGTGCAGCCGGCGCTCAACGCCGTTATCGCGCACCAAACGCATGACCGCGCACCAACCGGCCTTGGCGGTCACCACCTGCTCGCGCATCTGATGATAATCGCGCTCCAGCTTGTTCAGCTTTTTGCGCAGGGCCTCCATTTCCGTTTCACAGAAGGTCAGCTGTTTTTCCAGCTGATTGCGCCGGCCGCGGTTCTGGCTCAGGGCGGCGTGCAATTGATCGCGGCGCTCCCTGGCGCGGGCTTCGGCGCTGGCATCGGCCTGCACGCCGATATCCTGCAATTCCTGCGTCAGTTCAGCGAACATATCGCGTTTGGCGTCATAGGCGCTTTTCAGCGAGGCCAGCACCTGGTTAAGCTGGGTCAGCTGCGCCTGATGCTGGCGCAACGCGTCGCGCGCCCGACCGCGTTCGGCTTCCGCCTGCTCCAGCCGCCGGCGCAGTTTGTCGTTCAGATCCGAGTTTTCCGTCAGCATGCCGGCGGAATCGGAATAGCTGAAGTGGGCGCGGCGCTGCACTACTTCGGTCAAGGCAAACGCCTGCTGCTTAGCCTGGCGCTGCGCCTGCTGCGCCTGCTGGTAATCCGCCTGCAGTTGCTCATGCTGCTCGGGATCGCTTTGCAATACCGCGAGCAACGGCTCCAACTTATCAAGGTCGGCGCGGTGGCGCTGCAGATAACGCACCGCGTCCTGGGCGTCTTCCCAATCTTCGCGCACGGCGTCGAGGCGATCGGCCAGCGTATCGTCGCACAGCAGGCTGATGCGCGGGATCAGGCGGTTCAACAGCCCCAATCCCTCGCGCGCTTGTTCATATTGCTGGCGCTGCTGCTGGTTCTGTCCTTCATGATCGCCGAGCAGCCGCTCCAGCTCGCCGCGCCGGCTGACCAGGCGGCGGATTTCCGCTTCCGGATCGTCCTCAAACGCCACCGCCAGATGGGAACCGACAAAACGGCCGAACGCCTGATGCAGACGCTGGATTTTCTGCACATCAAACGACAGGGTGGCGTAGCGTTCCGCCAGGGCGTCGCGCTCTTCGTTCAGGATCTCCAGACGCTTCTCGCGCGCCGCGCGGCCGAACAGCGGCACCGCCGGAAAACGCGAATAACGCCACTGGCGATCGGCGACCTTCACCAATACCGCCCTTTCCAGCTCCTCGATGCCGAATACGCTATCGTCAAACGACTGCGGGTCGCCCTCGATCAGGTAAAGATCGTCCGGACACTCGTCCAGGCCGTCAAGCTGCTCGCGGATGCGCGACAGGTCCGGCACCACGATAGCGTGGCGCGACGGGCCGTACAGCGCCGAGAAATAGGGCGCGTCGTCAAAGGTGACATCATCGTAGATTTCCGATAACAGCACGCCGCCAAAACGTTCCGCCAGCGTGGCCAGGCGCGGATCCTCCCCGCCCCCCGGATGGCTCAGCCGCTCGATCTGATCTTCAAGCGCCCGTTTACGGCCCGCCACTTCATCGCGTTCGACGGTAGTCTCGCGCTCGCGTTCCAGCAGCTGCTGCATATACTCGGTAACCTGCGCGCCGCTCTCCAGGGTTTCGCCGCTTTGTTCCCCAAGCGCGGTCAACGCATCCTGCGCCGCCAGCCATACCGGCGCGCGCTGGGTCAACAATTGCAGCCGCGCCAGGATCTGATCGAGCTCCTGGCGCAAGGCCATGCGCCTCTCCCCTGACTCGGAGACGCTGACCGACAGCGTCTCCACCCGCGCTTCCAGCTCCTGGCGCGCTCCGTCCAGCTCGTCCGGCCGGTACTCGACGCCGATACGTTTACCGAATTCCGCCAGCAGGCGCTGGGCTTCCTGCTGTTCGCGCAGACGCTGCTCAAGTTCATCAAGCTGGCTGCGCAATGGCTGTAGCCGCTCGGCCTGATGCGAGAGCGACGCCGCGTCGCGCAGCAGCTCGCGGGCGGTCTGCCAGGCTTCGCTCCTGGCCACCTGGCCGGCGATTTGCGTCACCAGCGCAAAGGCATGCTCGAACTGGCCGTGCGCCGCCTGGGCCACGCTCAGCTTTTGTTCCAGTCCGAGCAGCACCTCGGTGGCTTCCTGTTCACGGGCCTGGAAGACGTCCAGCTCACGCCCGGCGTCATCGGCGCCAAGCCCCGGCAGCACGCAGAGTTCGCGCGCGCGTTCCAGCGCCTGCAATGCCTGCTGGTACTGAATGGCGCGCGTTTGCTGCACGTCAAGCGCCTGCTGGTAATCCGCCAGCTGGCTTTTCAGCTCGTCGACTTCCAGTTCGGCGGCCTCGGCGCGCGCCTCGACGTCCTGATGTCGGTCCTGGGCCTCGGCCACCACCTCGTTTTGCTCCTCAAGCCGGAAAGTCAGCTCGTCGATATCGTCGCGATAGCGGCTGATTTTTTCCTGCTGGCGCATGGCGGTCTGCACCAGGTTCAAATGATCGCTGGCCGCCTGGTAATCGGTTTCCAGATCCGCCTCGCTGCCGGTGGTCTCCTCCAGCTCGCGCGCCATGTCCACATGGCGGTATTGTTCCACCGCCAGCGATTTACGGCTGCCGAGCAGATCGCGCCGCAGGTTCAGCGCCTCGTCAAGGTGGATGCGCCGTTCGTTGGCATGGCGCATATAGTCGGCCGCCACGTAGGACGTGGCTTCCGAGATCAGATGCTTGAACAGATCGCGATCGGACTGGGTAACGCGTATCGCTTCAAGCGTCATGCGGTTTTCGCGCAGCGCCGCTTCCATATCCTGGAACGCCTTGCGCACCCCGCCGTTCTCCGGCAACAGGTAGTCGCGCAGCGAGCGGGTGATGGCGCTGGAAATACCGCCGTACAGCGAGGCCTCGATCAGGCGGTAATATTTGCTGCGATCGGCGGCCGAACGCAGGCGGCGCGGAATAACGCCTAAATCGAACATCTGGGCGTGATAGTCGGTAATGGAGTTAAACACCTTGAACTGTACGCCTTCGGTTTCCTCCACCCGCTCCTTGAGCTCCTGCAGGCTTAATACCCGCGCCTGGCGATCGCCTACCGCCTGGGTGAGGATCTGCGTGGGCATCACCGCCACCGGCAGCCCCTGGATCATAAAAGGCTTGATATCGACTTTGCGATCGCGTCCGGCGATTTGCTGCAAGCGCACGCCGACCAGCACCCGCTGGTGGCGGGAGTTGATGACATCAAGCGCGGCGTAGCAGACCCCGGCGCGCAGCTTGCCGTGCAGCCCCTTGTCGCGGGAGCCGCTGGTGGCGCCGGCTTCGGTGGTATTACGGAAATGGAGCAGCGTCAGGTCCGGGATCAGGGCGGTGATAAAGGCCGCCATGGTGGTGGACTTGCCGGCGCCGTTGCCGCCGGACAGGGTGGTCACCAACCCGTCCAAATCGAAGGTACGGGCAAAAAAACCGTTCCAGTTAACCAATGTCAGTGAGCGAAATTTACCACGTTCAATCATGCCAGTTCATCCTCGGCGCTTTCCGACGATCCGTCATTAAGATTGCCATCGTCGTCCTGTTCGTCATTTAGCGATAAGGCCTGTTCAATGGGCATCGCTTCCCCATCGCGGATCATGCGCAACTGCGCCTCGCGCGCATCATCACCGCTGCGTACATCGGCGCCGAAGCGAAATACCGACTCGGTAATGCGAAACTTCGAGGCATCGTTGCCCATAAACCACACCATGCCCAGCCGGCGCAGACGGTTAAGCGAGGTGCGCACCTTCTCCTGTAGCTTTTGCCGGTCGAGATCGGAGCCGGTGGAGCGCTGGTTGACCAGCTTCAGCAGCTTGTTTTCGTCCGCCAGGCCGAGCAGTTCATCATAGAGTTCCTGCTGGGTAAATATGCCTTCATGGGCCAGGCGTTCGGGACTGAGATACAGATAACAGAGAATTTTCCCCACCATCATATCCAGCTCGGACAACACCGAGCGCGGAATCAGCGTGGTGGAACGCGGGCGCAGGTAAAAAAAACCTTCCGGCGCGCGCACCAGCTCCACATTGTAGCGGCGATAAAAGCTCTCGAGCTCCTCCTGGAAATCCATCAGGAACGCATGGTTGTCCAACTCCTCGACGCCGATATGGCGCCCGGAGCGCAACAGGCTGTCGAGCGCCGGGAACAGGGAATTCGATAGGGCTTTTGCCAGCTTAACCGGCATGTTTTCTTCAATACTTATCGATGACATGGGCCTGTACCTTAGCACCGTAATCGTTGATTGCCTGCCAGTGCGGCGGTAATCCGGAAAAGTCCGATCCGGCGACACCCAGACGTACCGCCTGATCAACTAAAATACGCGCGACGTCGAAATGGCGCGCGCGCGGGAAACGCGCCAGGTAGTCACGCATAACCTGGCCAAGATCCAGCGGCAGATGCTGCTGTTTGTATTGCGCCAGCGCCTGGTCGATCATGGCGGTCAGCTGCTCGCGGATCTCGTTGAATTCTTCATATTCCATGTCCGGGGGCAGTTCGCCGGTCACCTCTTCGCTGCGCAGCGCCAGTTCCTCGTCGCGCATGTCCAGCAGACGATCGGCGTTGGCATAGGTCAGCGCCCAGGGATGGTCGAAGTAGTTCTGTACCGACTGGCGCAGCCGCTGGGCGAAGACCCGATTTTTATCCATATCGATGGCGGTGCGGATAAAACGGTGTACGTGGCGATCGTAACCGATCCACAGATCGATTGCCTGTTGTCCCCAACTGGTAATGCGGTCCAGCTTGTTTTGCAGATCAAACACCAGCTTGTCGATAAAGGTCAGCTGCTGATGGCCGAGGATCGCATCCTGGATGCGCAGCAGATTGGCCTGCAGCTTATCCCCCGCGGCCTCAAGGGTGTCCTGCAGTTCGCGCAGGGTGCCGGAGGTTTCCGACAGCAGGAGCTCGCAGTTGTTGATGGCGGCGCGCCAGTCCTGGTTGAGCAGGGCCGCGATGTCGTCCTTCACCGACTGCTGCTGTTCGTCCATGATGCGCTGGGTCATATCGATGCTATCGAAAATTTCCGCCACCGAATACTTCAGCGGGGCAAACACGTTGCGATGCCAGTGAAACTCATCGCCGTCCTCCTCCGCCGCCTCCGCCGCGCGCTGCAATTCTTGGGCGACAATGGATAATTGCACCGACAAACGCAGCGTGGAAAATTCGCGCTGGCGAATATAATAATCGCTGATGCCGATACCCAGCGGCGTCAGGCGATAGATGGCGTTGCCGTCCGCCAGTTCGCTGACGAAGCGGTTGAGCAGGCGCTGGCGCACCAGATCGTTGATGGCGTTATTGGCGCGCACCGCCACCGTTTCGCTGGTCTGTTCAAACCCCTGGCTGACGTGGCGAAAGGCGTCCACCAAATCGACCTCGCTCATCTCACCGTCCATGCGCTCGCTGTTGAGCGTGGCGATGGCCAGCACAAACGCCAGCCGTTCGATGGGCAGCGCCAGCGAGAAGTCATTTTTCCGGGCCCAGGCGACCAGCTCCGGTACAGTCTGGGAAAATTCACTCATAATTCATCCTTCAGGGAGGGTTTATGCGCCATGACGTGGATGTAGCGCCCCATGCTGATAAAGGGTTCCTGCCGGCAATACAGTTGTTCCATCGCCAATAAGGCAGGAAAATCATCCTGTTGCTGCTGCTTGTTTTGCAGATAGTCATGAAACACCCGCACGCCGCTTTTGCCGCTGAGCGTCATGCCCATCCCGGCCAGCCAGCCGAACACCTGCTCAGGATCGCAGGGATGGTCCGGCATCAGCGAGCGCTTTTTGCGTTTCGGCATCCCGGCGGCGACAAACTCAATATTGCCCAGGATCATATTACGCATGACCAGACCGTGCTTATTGTAAAACATTAACGACAGAGCGCCACCCGGCGCCAGGCAATCATACAGCCCCTGCAACAACGCGCGCGGTTCGCTTACCCATTCCAATACCGCATGCAACAATATCAGATCGGCCGGCCTTTCCAAATGGGGCGCGATATCCTGCGCGGCGCCTTGCACGAATTGCATGTTATCCATCACATTGTGCTCTAGCGCCGCTTGGCGCGCCCGTTCAATCATGCCGGCCGACAGATCGCACAGCAACACCCGGTGTCCCAGGGCCGCCAACTGGCAGGCCATGCGGCCTTCACCGCCGCCGGCGTCGAGGATATACAGCGGGCGCGGGGGCAGCCGTGCCAGCAATCCCTGCAAATCCCGCCAGACCACCGCCTGACGGATATGCCCTTTGGTGGTGCCGTAAATATTGCGGGCAAATTTTTCGGCAATATCGTCAAAATTGCGGTCCTGCATAATCAATGCTCCGGCACAGCGGACGGGAAAGGTGTTTTTACCATAAACCCGCCGTGAATTGACTATTTTGTCACAGGCTGACTTAGAATGAATCTTTATGGCGCCGGATCGCGCCTGGTTGACCATATTTCATCCAACTGGAGCGTTTTCCGATGCTTTTTACGCTTAAAAAAATCGTCGGCGGGTTATTACTGCCGCTGCCGCTGCTGATGTTGCTTATGGCCGCCGGGCTGCTGCTGCTCTGGCTGACGCGCTGGCAGCGTACCGGTAAGGGCCTGGTGACCCTGGGCTGGCTGGCGTTGCTGCTGTTAAGCCTGCAACCGGTGGCCGATCGGCTGCTGGCGCCGCTGGAGGCGGCCTATCCCACCTATCGCGGCCAACTGCCGGGCATCGGTTATGTCGTGGTGCTGGGCGGCGGCTACACCTTTAATCCGTTATGGGCGCCCAGCTCCAATCTGATTAATAACAGCCTGCCGCGCGTGGCCGAAGGCATTCGCCTTTATCGCGCCAACCCCGGCGCCAAACTGGTGTTTACCGGCGCGGCGGCGCCGGGCAACCCGGTCAGTAGCGCGAGTACCGCCTCGGGAGTAGCGCAAAGCCTCGGCGTGCCGGCGGGAGATATTATTGTTCTGGCGGCGCCGCGCGATACCCGGCAAGAAGCGCAAAGCGTGGCGGCGCTGGTAGGCAAAACGCCATTTTTGCTGGTAACGTCGGCCAATCATATGCCGCGCGCCATGGGCTTTTTCCGGGCGCAGGGGCTGACGCCCATCCCCGCCCCGGCCAACCAGATGGCTATCAACAGTCCGTTGAATGTGTGGGAGAAAGTCCTGCCATCCCCGCTGTGGCTGGGGCATGCCGACCGCGCCTGGTATGAAACGCTGGGGCGCGCCTGGCAAAAGCTCACCGGCGGCGCGACGCACGCCGACCCGTCGCCTTAAGCGCGTCGACGATCGGCCGTGACGTGGATCGCGCCGACGCTTATCGCCGGCGCAAGCCCGACTAATCCAGCCAGGGTATCAGCTCCCGGCCCGCCAGATCGAAGACCGAGCGGTCCAGCAGCCCGGTGTGTATATAGCGCGCCGCCGCTTCCCAGATTCCGTATAACCAGCGCCGGTAAAGGAAGGCATCGGGCACCGGCGCCTTATTCAGGTAATGGTAGAGCAGATCGGTGGCCATGCCCTCTTCGCACAGGCGGAACAGATCGTACTCGCGCGGCGCCCACAGCATGGTGCCGGGGTTGAGCATGGCGAGCAATTGATCGGTCCGCTGGTCCTTGAGCATGCTGCGCAGCGTCAGGTTGCCGTGCACCAGCACGCAGTTTTCCTGGTAATCGGCAAACAATCTTTCGCGGCTCTGGCGGGTGCGGAACAGCAGGTTGCGATCTTCATAGGTCAGCAGCGGCGCGGAGACTTTTAGCAGCGTGGACCAAATGACCTCGATGCGTTGCGCATACCAGTTGGGCCAGGTATTTTCCTGTGTGCTGTCAACGGTGCCGACATAACCATGGCTGTCGATACGGTGCCAGGCCAGCATACTTTCGACAATGTGATCTTTAAGCAACCCCCAGCGCTGCGGCGTGCGGGTTGGCGCTTCCGCCGACACGCCGCGCAGGCGTTCCATCAGCAGCAGTTCCTTATACGGCGCCTGCTGCGTCACCACCAGGCCGTAGACCGTGGGCAACCGCACCTCGCCCTCGCGGGCCAGCATGGAGAGCTTGTACGCCTCCTGCTGCGCGATGCCTTGGCAGATATAGCTTTTAGCCAGCAATGAAAGCGGATGTCCTTCCTTATCATACATAGCATAAAGATGCGCATAAGGCTGCTCGCTGATCCGCTCCAGACGGCTCAGGGATTCCCCCAGTACTGCGCTTAACTCGGCTTTCAACTGTTCCATAACAGACTTAACCTTTATGTGATGGGCCAACGTGCAAATAACAAACACGGGCCATCATGCGGGCTTCACCGGCAGACTTCTTCGTTTCAGATCAAGATTTAGCGCAATATCAGCGGTTATGACGCATCAGTTCGCGCACGCGCAACAGCTCCTCCGGGGTATCGACGCCGATGCCCGGCACTTCCTTCGCCACCGCGACATGGATTTTTTCTCCATACCAGAGTACCCGCAGTTGCTCGAGCATTTCAATCTGCTCAAGCCGGCTCGGTTTCCAGCCCACGTAACGGCGGATAAAACCAGCGCGATAGCCATAGATGCCGATATGGCGCAAAAAGGTGTCGCCGATGGATTCACGTGAAAGGGTGAAACGCTCGCGCTCCCAGGGAATGGCGGCGCGGGAAAAATACAGCGCGAAACCCTGGGCATCCATCACCACTTTGACCGCGTTTGGATTAAAGGCTTCCCCGGCGGTGGTGATGGGCACCGCAAGCGTTGCCATGCCCGCCTGGCAGTTGGCCAGGTTATCGGCCACCTGGCGGATAATGACCGGGGGAATCAGCGGTTCGTCGCCTTGCACATTCACCACGATCTGGTCATCGGGGAACTGGAAGCGATCAATCACTTCCGCCAGGCGTTCGGTGCCGGAATGATGATCGGCACGGGTCATGCATACCTCGCCGCCCGCCTGGCGCACGGCGTCCACCACGCCTTGGTGATCGGTTGCCACGATGACCCGGTCCGCGCCGGATTCCTGGGCGCGCTCCATTACGTGCACCACCATCGGCTTGCCGTTGATATCCGCCAGGGGTTTGCCCGGCAGGCGGCTGGAGGCGAACCGCGCGGGAATGATAGCCACAAAACTCATTGGTTTGTCTCGTCCAGGGTCAGGGCGCGGGCCTCGCTCTCCAGTAACACCGGAATGCCGTCCCGGACCGGATAGGCAAGGGCGTCCGATTTACAGATGAGCTCCTGTTTTTCTTTATTAAAATACAGCTTGCCGTTACATACCGGGCACGCCACGATTTCCAATAAGCGGTGATCCATAATTCCTCCAGCATACACACCCTGCGATGCGCCAATGGGCCAGAGAATAGCATAACGCGCCAACCCGCGGGAATGGTTAAGGCGATAAGCTGCAATCCGCCTCACAGCGATTGGCGCAGGCTATTAACATTTTTGCAAAATAGGCTTGATCCCTAAACAGGAACGGCGTAATATTTTTTGTGAGCTACATCACACTTTCAATATTTAAGAGACAAACCTGCCATGAAAAAATTAAATAAAATAATTGCTTTGTTTGCTAACTTTAGCCGCTAAGCAAAAAATAACATCGCTCTCTCGGCCCGGTCATCCCTGATGACCGGGCCGATTGTTTTTTTATGCCGGCAGATTTATGCGCGCCCCCGGTCCGGCCGGTTCCGGCGCCGTTCCACTATGATATCCGCCGCGCCTTGTTGATCGCCCGCCCTATCGGCGCCAGCAGCCTTGCGGCGTCCTGCTCCGACAGTTGCGCGCTCACCGGCAGATACCACCAGTTGGCCTGGGCGAACGCGCGGCATTTTACCGCGTCCTTTTCCGTCATCAACAGCGTCTGACCGGGCAAAGCCAGCGGCGCCAGTTGCTCCGCGCGATAAGCCTGGTGATCGCCGAAGGCGATTTCACGTTCCGTTATCACGCCCAGGCCGCGCAGCGTGGCGAAAAAACGCGGCGGATGCCCGATGCCCGCCATCGCCACCACCGCGGGCAGTTGCCCGGCCGGGCGGGTTTCACCGCTGGCCAGATTGACCGCATCGCCCGGCACCAGGCGCATGGGAATTTCACCCGGCAAGGCGTCGCCGCCATTGACTATCACGGCGGTGACGTTTTTCAAACGGCCGGCACGCTCGCGCATCGGCCCCGCCGGCAGCCACCAGCCGTTGCCAAAGCGCCTGACGCCGTCCACCACCACCCATTCGATATCCCGTGCCAGGGCATAGTGCTGCAGACCGTCATCGGAGATAATCACATCCAGCGGCCGCCCGGCCAGCAAGGCCGCCACCGCGTCAGCGCGCCTGGGGGCCACCGCCACCGCGGCGCGGGTACGTTGGAAAATCAGTACCGGCTCGTCCCCCGCCTGTAGGCTGGTGGTGTGATCATCCAGCAGCAGCGGATAGTGATCGGCGCGTCCGCCATAGCCGCGGGACACCACGCCGACCCGCCAGCCGGAGCGCTGCAAATGCTCAACCAGCCACAATACCGCCGGCGTTTTGCCGTTGCCGCCGGCGGTCAGGTTGCCCACCACCACCACCGGCACCGGGAAACGATAGGTTTTGCGCCATCCCAGGCGATAGCCAAGCCTTATCAGCGCGCTGACCAGGCCGTAAAGCCAGGATAACGGCAACAGCAGCCAGGACAGCCGGGAACCACCGAACCAGATGCGATCAATCATTGCCGAACTGCATCCGGTGCAGTTGCGCATAAGCGCCTTTGGCCGCCAGCAGTTCCTGGTGCGAGCCGCGTTCCACGATACGCCCGTCTTCCACCACCAGGATTTCGTCCGCTTTTTCGATGGTGGAAAGCCGATGGGCAATGACCAGCGAGGTGCGGTTTTTTTGCAGCGCATCCAGCGCCTTCTGGATGGCGCGTTCCGATTCGGTATCCAGCGCCGAGGTGGCTTCGTCAAGGATCAGGATCGGGCAATCACGCAGCAGCGCCCGGGCAATGGCGATGCGCTGGCGCTGTCCGCCGGAAAGCAGCACGCCGTTTTCACCGATAACCGTATCCAGGCCTTTATCCATTTTGGCGATAAAGTCCATGGCGTAGGCCATGCGGGCCGCGTTCTCGATTTCGTCGCGTGAAAACCGGTCCTTGCGGGCATAGGCGATATTATTGGCGATGGTATCGTTGAATAAATGCACATTTTGCGACACCAGCGCCACCTGATCGCGCAGCGAGGACAGGGTGTACTCCCGCAGATCGTGTCCGTCCAGCAACACCGCGCCCTCCTGAACATCATAAAAACGCGTCAGGAGGTTGGCGATGGTGGATTTGCCGGAGCCGGAGCGCCCGACCAGCGCCACCGTCCTGCCGGCGGGGATGGTCAGGCTGATATGTTCAAGCGACGGCGTTTCCTTGCCGGGATAGAAGAAGGTGACATCACGGAATTCGACATCGCCTTTGGCGCGCTCGACCACCAGCGTTCCTTCGTCTTTCTCCTGCTCCATATCCAGGATGGCGAACAGGGTCTGGCAGGCGGCCATGCCCCGCTGGAACTGGGAGTTAACGTTAGTGAGCGATTTCAGCGGCCGCATCAGCGCAATCATGGACGAGAACACCACGGTTATGGTGCCGGCGGTCAGGTTTTGCATCACGCTCGGGAAACTGGCGGCATACAGCACAAACGCCAGGGCCAGTGAGGCGATAAACTGGATCACCGGGTCGGAAACCGACGAGGCGGACACCATTTTCATGCCCTGCTGGCGCATCCGGTTGCTGACGTGATTGAAGCGCTCGTTCTCAACCTTCTGGCCGCCGAAAATCAATACTTCCTTATGGCCCTTCAGCATCTGTTCGGCGCTGGTGGTGACCTGCCCCATGGTGTTCTGCATATTTTTACTGATGTTACGAAAGCGTTTCGACACCTGGCGTATGGCAATGGAAACAATGGGGGCGATAACCACCAGGATCAGCGACAATTGCCAGCTGTAATAGAACATCATGATAAACAGGCCGATGATCGAGGCGGTTTCGCGGATGACGGTAATCAGCGCGCTGGACGACGACGAGGCCACCTGTTCCGAATCATAGGTAATGCGCGACAAGAGCGTACCGGTGGACTGCTGATCGAAAAAGGACACCGGCATGCCCATCATATGGCTGAACAGCCGGCGGCGCATTTGCATGACCACTTTGCCTGACACCCACGACACGCAATAACTGGAAACAAACCCGGTTGAACCGCGCACCACCATCAGGCCGATAACGGCCAGCGGCATCCACACCAGGATACTGTTGTCGCTTTTGCCAAACCCGTCGTCCAGCAGCGGTTTGAGTAGTGACAGCATCAGGGTATCGCTGGCGGCGTTCAGTATCAGGGCAATGGCAGATACTATCAGGCCCGCCTTAAAAGGGGAGATCATCGGCCAAAGGCGACGGAACGTCTGCCAGGTGGAGAGATCTTTATCATTAAGCATGCATTCAACCAGCGCTGAGACTAAATAGCCGACCATTCTACTCATTATCGGCGTGGACGCCAAACCACTGGTGATACCAACGTGACATAATTTGTTCCCTATATCCTTTTATAACCCAATTATTATCATAAAAATGAATGCTGACCTGACCCGAGCGGGCGGTATCGTGCCAGGGTATGCCCTCGCGGCGGTAGCGTTCCCGGATGCTTTGCGCCGGCAGGCGCCAGGGATTAAAGCGGGCGGCAGACGCCAGCGCCGCCCCGGGCCGCACCGCGCGCAAAAATGCCCGGGTGGAGGAGGTTTTACTGCCGTGGTGGGGTATCTGTAGGATATCGGCGCGTAATTGACCGCGGGCGCTCTTGAGCAAGGCCCGTTCGGCCGGCGCCTCTATATCGCCGGTCAACAGCACGCTGAACCGGCCGTCGTCTATTTTGATCACGCAGGAATCATCGTTACCGGCTTTTTTCACCTGCGCGGGCGGCCACAGGACGCTGAACGTCAACCCCTGCCACTGCCAACGCCGGCCCCTGACGCAGGGCAGGTGGCCCTTGGCGCGATAAGAACTGGCGACCGGCACCCGGGGAAATACCCGTTTAAGGGTCGCCAGGCCGCCGATATGATCCTGGTGGCTATGGCTGAGAAAAATACCCTCGGGCGCCAGACCGCGCCAGGCCAGATAGGGCAGGATTTCCGCTTTGCCGATATCGCCGCCGCGCCAGCCCGCGCCGGTATCATACAGCAGCGCTTTGCCATGGCGTTCCACCACTACCGCCAGCCCGTGGCCGACGTCCAGCATATCCACCCGCCAGCGCGGCCGGTCAGCCCGGTCACGCGGCGCCAGCAGGAGCGCTGCGAGCACCACCATATTCAGCCGGTAGGTATGCCACCAGCCGAAACGCCAGATAATCACCGCCAGCCAGCCGCCGATGCTCCACAGGATGCCGGCCGCCGCCAGATCCCGCCACCCCTGTTGCAACGGCGCCAGCGGCAAAAACACCAGCGTCAGCGATTGATCGGCCAGATACCAGAGCAGCCTGCTCAACGGCGTCAGCACGCCCAGGCAGATTGCCGCCAGGATCAGGGGCGTGCTGATAAACGACACCAGCGGCACCGCCCACAGGTTGGCCGGCAGCGACAGCGGATTGGCGCCGTGGAACAATCCCCATTGCAGCGGCAGCAGCAGCAGCGTCATGCCGGCCTGCAAATGTACCCAGCGCAGCCAGGCCCAGCGTAGCCCGGATTGAAAACGCGCCGGCAGCGGCGCCCATTGAAACCAGAAAATCAGCGCCGCCACCGCCAGGCACGACAGCCACAGGCTGCTTGACAACACGCTGAGCGGATCGGTCACCACTATCAGCGCCACGCACCACAGCCAGACCTGCCAGGCCCCGCAGTGCACGCCCCTGATGCGCAACAGGATCCAGAGCGTCAGCGCCAGCAGCGCGCGAATAGCCGGAAAATTAACACCGGAAATCCAGACATAACCCGCCGCGCCCAGCCAGCTGACCGCCAGCGGCATCGCCGGGCTGACCCAGCGCCTCGGCAGGAAAAACTGGCCGCCGCGCGCCGCCAGCCAGCCAAACAGGGCCGCCAGCGAAATATGCAGGCCGGATATGGCCATCAGGTGGGCAGTGCCGGTTTGCTGCAGCAATAAGCGCAGCTCTTCGGGCATGCCGCGGCTTTCGCCAAACCCCAGCGCCAATAAAATGGAGGGCCAGCGCAGACCGGTGAACCCGGCGGCGGCATGGTCGATTAGCCTTTGACGCAGACCGCAGCGGGCATCTTCCACCTGGGCTTTGATGACACGTCCCACCAGCGGCTGGTGGTTGGCCACCGCCCAGCGCTGGCTGTCGAAACCGCCTTGATTGAGCCGGCTATGCTGGGGACGCAGTTTCAGCATCATTTTCCACCGCTGGCCGGCGCACCAGCGTTCGGGCAGCGAGGTCCAGCTGATGGCGGCAAAGACCGGCGGAAACACTCTTTTTCCGCCGGCCTGGGTGATTTTAATTACCGCGCCCGAGCGCGCGCTGTCGGCATGATGGATGTTGACAATCTGCGCGCGCACAATAGCCCTGGGTTGGGATAACGCCGCTGTCTGCTCCAGTAACTGTATGGCGCAAAAACCACCCCAGGCGAAAGCGGCCAGGGTCACGGCGACCAAACGACAGCCCGACGTGCGCGTCAGTAATAATAACCAGGCGGCCAGCACGATGCCGCACAGTACAACGGGCGACGGCAGCGCGGGTAAAAAGGCCAACGGCAGGATGCCGGCGATTGCGCATAACGCAATAGGGTTGATGGCGATCGGCATCAGTTTGTAGGTCCGGCAATCATCAGTTATCGATCCTGGCAATAAAGCGTCGGCGCCGATTGTTGCCCGCCACATCGAACGCCGCCACCGCCGGATGCGCATTTATCGATACTGCTTCAGGAGAATGAAAAAGGGTTACAAACCGTTGTGGCAGACTGCGCCAGTGCGCGCAATATTGCCTGAAAAGCGGCTCGGGGTCTGGCCAATGACGGAAAACTCCGCCTATTACGTTGCGCAATGGCGGTCGAGGGCATGTCCCACTTTGTTTTCATCAAAGCATAAAAAAAGACACCCGAAGGTGTCTTTTTTGCGACTGGCTTATAACGACGGTGCGTTAACGCGGCATGGCGTTATGAACCATAAATATTGGCGCGGTCGCGCAGCTCTTTGCCGGGCTTGAAATGGGGGACATATTTGCCTTCCAATTCAACTTTATCCCCGGTTTTAGGGTTGCGTCCGACACGCGGTGCACGGTAGTGAAGTGAAAAACTGCCGAAACCACGGATTTCAATGCGCTCACCGCCGGCGAGGGTGGTCGCCATATGTTCGAGCATCTCTTTCACAGCATCCTCGACGATTTTCGCCGGGATATGAGCGTGCTGTCCAGCAAGTCTTTCAATAAGTTCAGACTTGGTCATAGTTCCTCCAAGTGCGCATTCCCACGGATAAGGCAGGGACACGACCCAACTTAGCTACCGTCCAGGAGCGGCTGACTCGCCGCTCCCCCATTATTATTCGCCTTTAGCTGCCTTGAACGCTTCAGCCATTGCACTGGAGAAGTTGCTGGTATCTTCCTGCTTGTTGGTGCTGTTCACAGTGGCGATAGCATCTTTCTCATCAGCTTCATCCTTAGCACGAACGGACAGGCTGACAACGCGGTTTTTACGATCAACGCCGGTGAATTTAGCTTCAACGTCGTCGCCCACGTTCAGAACCAGGGTAGCGTCTTCAATGCGGTCGCGCGATGCTTCGGAAGCACGCAGGTAACCTTCAACGCCGCCAGCTAATTCAACTGTAGCACCTTTAGCGTCAACTGCAGTGACTTTCCCGGTAACAATAGTGCCTTTCTTGTTCAAAGACAGGTAGTTATTAAACGGGTCTTCAGCAAGTTGTTTCACGCCCAGGGAAATACGTTCGCGTTCTGCGTCAACCTGCAGGACCACGGCCGCGATTTCGTCGCCTTTCTTGTATTCGCGCACGGCTTCTTCGCCGGCAACATTCCAGGAGATATCGGACAGATGAACCAGGCCGTCAATGCCGCCTTCCAGGCCGATGAAGATACCAAAGTCGGTGATTGACTTGATCTTGCCTTCGACGCGGTCACCCTTGTTATGGGTTTCGGCGAACTGCTGCCACGGGTTGGCTTTACACTGTTTCAGGCCCAGGGAGATACGGCGGCGTTCTTCGTCGATATCCAGAACCATGACTTCAACCACGTCGCCCACGTTGACAACCTTGGACGGATGGATGTTTTTGTTGGTCCAATCCATTTCGGAAACGTGAACCAGGCCTTCGACGCCTTCTTCGATTTCAACGAAGCAGCCGTAATCGGTCAGGTTGGTCACGCGGCCGGTCAGGCGGGTGCCTTCCGGGTAACGTTTGGCGATAGCCACCCACGGATCTTCGCCGAGCTGTTTCAGGCCCAGGGAAACACGGGTACGTTCGCGGTCGAACTTCAGGACCTTAACGGTGATTTCATCGCCGACATTCACGATTTCGCTCGGATGCTTAACACGCTTCCAGGCCATATCGGTGATATGCAGCAAGCCATCGACGCCGCCCAGGTCAACAAACGCGCCATAGTCGGTAAGGTTCTTGACGATACCCTTAACTTCCATGCCTTCCTGCAGGTTTTCCAGCAGTTGATCGCGTTCCGCACTGTTTTCGGACTCAATCACCGCACGACGGGAAACCACCACGTTGTTACGTTTCTGGTCCAGCTTGATAACTTTAAACTCAAGCTCTTTGCCTTCCAGATGCAGGGTATCGCGTACCGGACGCACGTCAACCAGCGAACCCGGCAGGAACGCACGAATGCCGTTCAGTTCGACGGTGAAA
>NZ_DASWOM010000067.1:0-9241 GCF_036398755.1 Acerihabitans sp.
GGGAAGTCCAGAAGGGGCGCGCGTGCGCCCCTTCTGGTCGCTTGCCGGCACCCGGCAATCCCTATAACCACCCAACGCATGGCAAGCGAAACCGCCGCCGGGGGCGACATAACGCATGCTGCAAGTCGCCAACTGCCAGCCGCAATCAAACCCGTCGCCGGGGGCGACATAACGCTTGCTGCAAGTCGCCAACTGCCAGCCGCAATCAAACCCGTCGCCGGGGGCGACATAACGCATGCTGCAATTCGCCAACTGCCAGCCGCAATCAAACCCGCCGCCGGGTGCGACATAACCCTCACTGCCAGTCGGGCTATTGGCGTTAAGAAGCGCCGCGTTTGTCTTCGGTATTGCGCTCGAAGTCAGAGGCGTCGTGGCGTTCATGCAACTGGTCGGCGGGATCGCCCCAGGTGCGGTTAACCTTTTGTCCGCGCTGAACGGCGGGGCGGCGGCTGATATCCTCGGCCCAGCGCGTGAAATGCCGATAGGACGTGATATCCAGGAATTCGCCCGCGTTATAGAGGCCGCCTTTCACCAGGCTGCCGTACCAGGGCCAGATGGCGATATCCGCAATCGAATAGTCCTCACCGGCGATAAAGCGGTGTTCCGCCAGTTGCCGGTCCAGCACATCGAGCTGGCGCTTGGCTTCCATGGCGAAGCGATCGATGGCGTATTCTATTTTAACCGGGGCGTATTGATAGAAATGGCCGAAACCGCCGCCCAGGTAAGGCGCGGAGCCTTGCAGCCAGAAAAGCCAGTTCAGCGCTTCGGTGCGCGCGGCGCGTTCTTGCGGCAGAAAATGGCCGAATTTTTCCGCCAGATACAGCAAAATGGCGCCGGATTCGAATACCCGGATTGCCGGCGAGACGGAGTTGTCGAGCAGCGCGGGAATTTTTGAATTGGGATTGACGGCGACAAAACCGCTGGAAAACTGATCGCCTTCGCTGATGCGGATAAGAAACGCGTCATATTCCGCGCCGCTTTCGCCCAGCGCCAGCAGCTCCTCCAGCAGGATAGTGATTTTTTGCCCGTTAGGCGTGCCCATGGAGTAAAGCTGAAGAGGATGTTTGCCGACCGGCAGCGTGGCGTCGTGGGTCGGGCCGGCAATCGGACGGTTGATATTGGCGAATGCGCCGCCTTGTTTTGGCTGCCAGGTCCAGACTTTGGGGGGATGATAGTTATTTTCCGACATGGTGTAGGGTGCCTTGTGATGAAAAAAAATCATGATAACAGTGTAGCAGCCTGGCGAAAGCGGGTTTAACCGTTGGTGGGATTGCCGCCCGTGGGGCGCTATCCGCTGCGCGCCATAAAACGCCGCGTCAGGATCGGCAGCGAGATGACCGCTATCAGCATCAGGCCGACGATAATGGACATCACAATGCCCGGCACATTCAGCAGGCTCAGGCCGAAGGTGACCAGCCCCATCAGGAAAGCGGCGATAATAACCCCGGTCATGCTGCCGGACCCGCCCAGCACGTTGACGCCGCCCAGCACCACCATGGTGACGACGCTCAGCTCCCAGCCCAGCGCCAGGGTGGGGCGGGTGCTGCCCAGGCGCGAGGTGAGCAGCACCGCGGCCAGACCGGATAATAGCCCCACCAGGATAAACAGCGTCAGGTTATGGCGTTTGACGTTGATGCCGGAATAGTAGGCCGCCACCGGATTATTGCCGATGGCAAAGGTGCGGCGGCCGAAGTTGGTGCGGTGCAGCAAAAAGTAAAACAGCAGCGCCAAGAAGATAAATAACGCAAACTCGAACGACAGCGCCCCGAACACGTAGCCCTGGCCAAAATAGGCAAAGCTTGCCGGGTAGTGATTGATGGAGCGATCGCCTAACAACACATAGGTGATGCCGCGAAATAAACTCATGGTGCCGATGGTAATCACGATGGAGGATAAATTCAGGCGCGTTACCAGCAGGCCGTTAATCACACCGCATATCAGCCCGACCCCGAGGCCGACGCAAACCAGCCATGGCGTCGCCAGCCCGGCCTGCGCGCAAAATCCCATCAGGGTGGAGCTGAGGGCCATAATCGAGGCCACCGACAGGTCGATTTCCCGGGCGATAATCAGCATGGCCATCGGCAGGACGATAATGGCTTTTTCAGTGAAATTAAACGTGGCGTCCGACAGGTTCCAGATATTAAGGAAATACGGGGACGCGACGGCGTTGATGGCGAACACCAGCAGCGTGACCGCCAGCAGAAAACCCTCCCAGCACAGCAGGCGGCGGATAAAGGGATGCTGGCGCAGCGGAACCGCCACGGGATGCGGGTGGGAGGATAACGTCTTGTTCATAGGCTGCCCTCTTTTTTCGGTCCGGACCGAGGCGGCAACGACTGTTGCGCCAGGGCGACATCGTGCAGGATCAGGCGTCCCCCGCGTTTATTGGCGCGTTCGTTCATGATGACGGCGATGACGATGACGCCGCCTGAAATCGCCATTTGCCAGAAAGGCGACACGCCGATGACCGGCAGGGCGTTATTGATAACCCCCAGGAACAAAGCCCCCAACAGGCAGCCCGCGACGGTGCCGATGCCGCCCATGGTGCTGATGCCGCCGATAACGCAGGCGGCGACGATTTGCAGTTCAAAGCCGTTGGCGACATCCACGTAGGCCACCGCAAACCGGGTGATCCACAGATAGCCGCTGAAGCCGGCCAGCGCCCCGGACAAGCAGAAGCTGACAAACCGCATCTTGCCGGCGTTGATGCCGGCGTAGTAGGCCGCGGTGGCGTTGCCGCCGGCGGTATACATGGCGCGGCCGGTGCGGCTGTAGCGCATGAAATACCCCACCGCGGCCAGTACGGCCAGCGCGCACCAGCCAAGGATGGGCAAATGCAGGAACGAGGTACGCGGCAGGCTCAGGAAACCGGGGCTCATCTGATGGGCGTTGATCCAGCCGCCGCCCGACAGTAAAAAGATGATGCCGCGGTAAATACTCATGGTGCCGAGCGTCACGACAATCGAGGGTATGCCGAGTTTCCAGACCAGCAGGCCGTTAACGGCGCCCATGGCTAAACCCGCGGCCGTGGCGATCGCCACCAGCAGCCCGATCGGCAGCGCGGGATAATGAAAATTCAGCAGCGCCACGATCATGCCGGCCAGCGCCAGGTTGGCTGCCATGGATAAATCGATGCCTTTGGTCAACAGCACCATCATCTGGCCAAGGGCCAGGATAATCAGGATCGAGGTATCGTTAAACATTTCCAGCAGGTTGCCGGGGCGCAGAAATTCAGGCGAGCGGCCGCCCACGCCCAGGATCATCAGCAGGATAACCATGGCCAGGAATAATTCGCGGTGTTTGAGCAAGGTTTTCATGGGTTATGCCACCTCAAGATCGGCGCCGCTGGCGACGCTGACAATGGTTTGCGCCGAGACGTCGGCGGCGTTGAATTCCCCCACCATCAGTCCCTCGTGCATCACGATGATCCGGTTGGCCATGCCCATGATTTCAGGGAGTTCGGACGAGACCATGATGACCGCCAGCCCCTGGCCGACCAGTTCGGCCATGAACTGGTGCACGGCCGCTTTTGAACCGATATCGATACCCTTGGTGGGTTCATCGAGGATAACGATGCGCGGCCGCGTCGCCAGCCATTTGGCGATAACCACCTTTTGCTGATTGCCGCCCGAAAGGGTTTCCACCGATTGGCGCCAACTGGACGCCTTGACCTGCAGGCGCCGGGCATAGTCGTCGGCCAAGGCCATCTCCCGGCGTTCATTAAGGATGCCTTGGGGATTAAGGCGGCTTAGCTGCGGCAGGCTGATATTCTGATAAATGGGCAATTCAATCACCGCCCCCTGCTGCTGGCGCTCCTCCGGCACGTAAACGATGCCGGCGCCGATGGCCTCGGCGGGGTTGGCGAAACGCCGTGTTTTGCCGCCGATAACGATCTGCCCGCGGCTGGGCTGGGTGACGCCGAACAGGGCTTTCATCAATTCCGTGCGCCCGGCGCCGACCAGGCCGTAAAAACCCAGGATCTCGCCCTGGCGCAGCGAGAAGGACATGGCGGAAAACTCGGTCGGATGGCACAGGTCGCGCACCTGCAGCACGATTTCGCCGGGATTATGGGCGGGGGTGGGATAGGCCTGGCTGATTTCGCGCCCGACCATCATGGTAACCATGTCAGCCTCGGTCATATCGCTGATATGCCCCGAGCCAATATAACCGCCGTCGCGCAGGACGGTGTAATAGTCCGAAATGGCAAAAATTTCGTCGAATTTATGCGAAATAAAGAGGATAGCCTTCTGCTCCTGTTTCAAGCGCGCCACGATGCGATAAAACTCGACGATTTCATGTTGCGACAGCGCGGCGGTCGGTTCGTCGAGGATAACCACCTGGGCGTCGAAGGAGAGGGCGCGGGCAATGGCCACCATATGGCGCTGGGCTATGCTCAGCTCTTTTAACACCGCGCGCGGGTCGATCTGCACGTCCAGCCTGGTCAGGATGGCGCGGGTCTTCTGGTGCATCATGGGCCAATCCAGGCGTTTGAACAGGCCGCGGCGCAGGTAATGGCCGGCGAAAATATTCTCGGTTACCGACAGCTCGTCGAACAGCACGGTTTCCTGATGGATGGCGGTAATGCCGAGCCGGTGGGCGGCGTCCGGCGTGGCCAGTTTTACCGGGATGCCTTTGTACAGGATCTCGCCTTCCTCCGGCGTGTAAATCCCGGTCATTACCTTGACCAGCGTCGATTTACCCGCGCCGTTTTCTCCAATCAGCGCCGTCACTTTCCCGGGATAAAGGTCGACGCGCACGTTTTCCAGCGCGCGCGCGCCGGGAAATATTTTGGTGATCCCCTGTAATGACAATAGTGGTGTGGCATCGGTCATGGCGTCCTCCGCATTACCCCGCTGTTAGCCTAAAGCCGGCGCACCCCGCCAGGAAATACGCCGGTGCGCGCATCAGAATATTTTGGAAAATTTATCAATATTGCCGGCGTCGTAAATAAAGGGTTTGGACATGGCGCCGCTGCCGTCGGCATCCAGCTGCACGTTGCCCAACCGTCCCATGCCGGCCTGCGTGGGCGTGGTTTTGCCTTTGACCAGATCATAGGCGAGATAGGTGGCGGCATAGCCCAGATCGATGGGATTCCAGATGGCGAAACTCTTGGTGGCGCCGGATTTGACCGCGCCGGCCATCTCCGAGGGCAGCCCCAGGCCGGTAACGTAAACCTGACCGATTTTGCCCTGATCCTTCACCGCCTGCGCGGCGGCGACGATGCCCACGGACGACGGGGAGATAATCACCTTCAGGTTAGGGTAGGTCTTGAGCAGGCCGACGGTTTCGCGGTAGCTTTTATCGGACAGGTCATCGCCATAGGCCACTGTGACCAGGTTTACCGACGGATATTTCGGCAGCACCTTTTTCATTTCCTCTATCCACAGGTTCTGGTTGGTCGAGGTGGGGGTGGCGCTTAAAATGGCCGTATCCCCTTTTTGCAGGCCCAGGGCGCTAATGGCGTCGGCCGCCAACTGCACGTTCATTTGGCCTATCAGGTCGTTGCTTGAGGGATTGAGATGGATTTGGCGGCCCGCCTTGGCCACGCCGGAATCCCATGAAACCACTTTGATGCCGCGCTGCATGGCTTTTTTCAGTACCGGCACCAGGGCATCCGGGTCGTTGGCCGATACCGCGATGGCGTCCACCCCTTGCGCAATCAGGCCGTTTAGGACTTCTATCTGCGCTTCCGCCGTGGTGGTGGTGGGTCCGGTATAAATGACCTTAACGTCGCCCAGCTCCTTGGCGGCCTGCTGCGCGCCGACATTCGCCGCCTCGAAAAAACCATTGCCCAGCGATTTGGCCACCAGCGCGATTTTGATATCGGCCAGGGCGTTGCCCGCCATGGCCAGGCAAGACGCCATCAGGGCACAACCGAGTATTTTTTTTAGTGTCATCATAGGTACTCCAGCTGAAAATACTGCGTGGGAAATACAGGGTAGTTAAATCGACGAGGCATGGTCGTGACGTCCGGCGCAATTGCGGTTTCGGGATGGGGCTGCGGCAAAACCGCTGCATGGTCGTGGCCGGGCATCATAAGCATGAACCTTCCTGGAAGGTATTGTCATGACTCTAGGACCTTGCGCCGCGCGCCGCCTTTACGCTATTGCCAGCTCTCGCCGCGAAGTGGCAATGACAGAAAGATGCGGATGAGCGGTATCACAAATCCATAACATTTTTCCCGGTGGTTAACACCGCCGGCGGCGCCTGGCGCCATGGCCCGGTTTATCGCCCTATTGCGGCCCGACCGCCAAAAAACGCATATGTTATGCCCTGATGATATTTTGCAAATTCCAGCCGGTCTGTATGGTGGGCTGATGGCATGCAACTTATCGGCTCGGATGGAACAATCATGCAGCGATCGCTCGGCGTCCTGACGCTATTAACCCTTGTTTCCCTTACTATCATTCCCGCGGCCCACGCCGGCGCCACCCTGGACCGGGTTAACCAGACCAAGGTGCTGCGCGACGTGCTGGTAAACGATTATCCGCCGTTTGGTTTTATCGATGACAATAACCAACTGGCCGGGTTTGACGTGGATGTGGCCAAAGCCGTGGCGCAAAAACTGGGAGTAAAACTGGAATTGGCCACGCCGGGATGGGAGACCATCGTCGGCGGCAAGTGGCAGGGACGCTGGGATCTGTGCATCTGCTCGATGACCCCCAATACCGAACGGGCGAAAGTGCTGGATTTCCCCGTGCCCTACTACAGTTCGCCGGCGGTGCTGGTGGTCAATAAAGAGGAGAAAAACATCAAGGGCGCCGCCGATCTGACTAATAAAAAGGTCGGTGTCGGCATCGGCTCCAGTTATGAAAATTACCTGAATAAAAGCCTGGTGATCCCGGGCGCCCGGCCCATTGTATTCCCGTTTGATCATGTGCAGGTGGTGCCGACGGATGAAACCGTCGCGTTCCAGAATCTGGCCTTGGGCGCCGGCACCCGCCTGGATGCCGTGGTGTCCGATCTGGCTACCGCCAACGCCCGTATCGCCAAAAGCGATCGTTTCCGCATCGCCGGCGAGCTGTACGCCGAGCCTAATTGGGTCGCCACCGATAAAGGGGACGCGTTATGGAACCAAACCGTGGCGGATGCGGTGAACGCCCTGCGCGCCGACGGAACGCTGGCGCAAATCTCGCGCCGCTGGCTGGGGGAAGATATTACCAAGGCGCCGCAGTAATGGTGCCGTCATCCGCCGTTGATGCCGAAAAAGCGGCGCCGGCCCCGGTCGAGGCCATGGCGCGGCGCGGCGACGCCGGCTTTCGCCTGCGGGCCATCATGACCTGGGCATTGCTGCTGGCGCTCCTGCTGGGGCTGTTTTCCCGCCTGGACCTGGATTTTGCCCTGATAGGGGTTAAGCTGCCGTATATGCTCGGGCTGCGGCTGTCGCCGGACGGTTTTATCCAGGGCGCGGCTTTAACCCTGGTCATTACCGCCTTGTCCATGTTGTTTTGCACGCTGCTGGGCATCCTGACCGCCGCCGGGCGCCTGTCCTCCAGCGCCGTCGCCTTTGGCTGCGCGACGTTTTATACCTCGCTGTTTCGCGGCACGCCGCTGCTGGTGCAGGTATTGATTATTTACCTGGCGCTGCCGCAGGCGGGGATCGTGCTGGGCGCCTTCACCTCCGGCATCATAGCCCTGTCGCTTAACTACGGCGCCTATCTGGCCGAAACCATCCGCGGCGGCGTGATTGCCGTACCCCGGGGCCAGACCGAAGCCGCGCTGGCGCTGGGATTGCCGCGCGTGGTGATTGTCACGCATATCATCGCGCCGCAGGCGCTGCGCATTATCGTGCCGCCGGTGGGATCGCTGTTTATTTCCATGCTGAAGGATTCATCGCTGGTGTCCCTGATGGGACTATGGGAGCTGAATTTCCTGGCGCAATCCTACGGCCGCGCCACCTATCATTATATGGAAATGCTCACCACCGCGGCGGCCATCTACTGGCTGATGTCCATGGTGCTTGAGCTGCTCCAGGGGCGGCTGGAGCGCCATTTCGGCCAGGGTTATCCCCGGCGCGGCGCGCCAGAGTAGGCCGGAGCGACGGCCGTTTTCATCTTATTCAGGAGCCGGAAATCATGAGCAATCCAGGGCAAAACCTTCCCCGCCGCGACATAACCATTCTGGACGGCGGCATGGGCCGTTTGCTGGAGCAACTGGGCGCGCCGTTCCGCCTGCCCGAATGGTCGGCGCTGGCGCTTATCGAGGCGCCGGAATATGTCACGCGCGCCCATGAGATCTACGCCGACAGCGGCGCCCAGGTGCTGACCACCAATACGTTCGGGCTGGTGCCGCATATGCTGGGCGAAGAGCGGTTTCTCCGCCGGGCCAGGTCATTGGCCGGGCTGGCGGGACAATTGGCGCGCAGCGTGGCCGTGCAGGCCGGCACCGCCCATCCGGGCTCGCCGGTGCTGGTGGCCGGCTCGCTGCCGCCGCTGTTTGAAAGCTACCGGCCGGAAAAATTCATCCCCGCCCGGGCGGATGACATACTCACGCCGCTTATCATGGGGCTGGCCCCATGGATCGACTTTTGGCTGATCGAAACCCAGAGTTCAACGCGCGAAGCCCTGACGGCGCTGGACGCGGTCAGGCGGGTGAGCCCTCTGCCGGTGCATGTCGCTTATACCCTCAAAGACGAGGCCGGACGCACCGGCCCGGCCGAACTGCGTTCGGGCGAGCCGGTGGCGGAGGCGGTGGCCGCGACGCTGCGCGCCGGCGCCGCGGGTATATTGTTCAACTGCAGCCAGCCCGAGGCGATGGGCGCGGCGGTCGTCGCCGCCCGGCGCGTAATCGACGCCTCGACCACCCCCACGGCGGCGCTGGGCGTCTACGCCAACGCCTTTATGCCCGAGCCGCCCTCCGACGAACCCTATGCCGGCATCTCGCGCCTTAGGGACGACCTCGACCCGGCCAATTACCTGAAGTGGATCCGCCGCTGGGTCGGGCAGGGCGCCACCATGGTCGGCGGTTGCTGCGGCATCGGCCCGGCGCATATCGCCGCGATACGCAACGCCGGGGAGGATATTTTTCCCGCCGGCTAGGCGGGGCGCCCGGCGTATCCGCCAGGTTGCGGATAACGCCATGGCCTGATGATTGGCCCCCGCGCTGGAATACGCCGGAATAGTGCTTGTGGGATAATAAAATACCTATTATCCCTGGCGTTCAGTCACGGCGGCAAGTCCGGAAAAATAATCCTATTAATATAAAAAAATAAAAGAAAAAATTTAATCAATATACCTTCTTC
>NZ_DASWOM010000068.1:0-2750 GCF_036398755.1 Acerihabitans sp.
AACAACGTGGTGGCGCATGCCATCCTGGGCGGGGTGATAGCCGAGCTAAGCGGCGCCAGCGCCGCGGCGGGCGCGACCGGCGCTGCAGCCGGGGAACTGGCCGCGCCGGCGATAGCCCTGGCATTATATGGCACCGCGGACGGCGATAAACTGACGTCACAGCAAAAACAGCACCTGGGCGCGCTGTCGACGCTGGCATCGGGTATCGCGGCGGGAGTAAGCAGCGACAGCGCGTCGGGTGCGGTTGTGGGGGCGCAGGCAGGGAAGAATGCGGTGGAGAATAACCTCTTCAGCCCGGAAGTGATGCCGCAGGGGTTAACCGATCTGGGGCAATCGGCCTCTTCTTACGCCAAGTATGCCCAAGATAACAACCTGCCGCCTGAGCAGGTTCAAGCGGATTTGACCCGGATGGTCGAAGGCGACCTACCCGAAGGCGCGGATATCGTTAAGGCGGTGCTGTCAAATACGCCGGTATCTGATACGGTAATGGCAGTGCTGACGGCACAAGAAGCCAAGGATTATGCGCTGGCGCTGTTATCGACCATCCCGGCGGAAAGGGCGCTGGCAGCGGTGGGCAAAGCGGCGAATGTCTTCACGAATAAGCAGCTTATTAGGGCAGCGGAAAAGATTTCGACGGCGAATCCTGGTAAGCAGTTTACTCAGCCAAGGGATCTAAATGAGCAGATACTTTGGAGAAAGGCGAATGAGTCTCCTTCTAATGGGTTTAAATTAGAAGGGATGAATAACGATCCTCGTTTCCCGGCTTCTGCTGGCTTCGAAAAGAAATCGGTAAATCATAAATTACCTGATGGTTCTAACATTGAAATACATTACCAATACAACTCGACAACCGATAAAACATATGACATGAAAATCGTCACGCCTAAACGCAGTGATTTACAGCCGAAACCATCGATAAAGGCTAAACCATGAAAATCAGAACACGGCAAGGGCATGTGGTTGATATATTTGCAATATACTGGTGGGGTAATGGAGAAACCTATTTCTATGGTTTGCCAAGAGGGAATGGTGGTTTATCTGCCTATAAATTAGATCGTAATGAATTAGAAGTTATTGATCCTAATTTAGAGAGTAATTTTGTTTATTTTCATAACAATGCTCATGGTATTTACCACGAGTCTTTAATTAAAGAAAAACTACTCGATGATCTTTTAGAATTTGATGAAACGGCCTACCACCGCTTCCTTAAAATCCTGAAAGCAGAGGGACGTATAGATCCTGATTTTTATTAAACTATTCCCCCGGCTAATTACGCCGGGGTTCTCCGTTTAGCCCGCCCGCTTACTTAGCCCGACTTCCCCCGCTCAGCTTCTCCCTGAGCGCCAATCCCTGTATCACCTGCTCCAGCTCGCGCCGCGACTGGGCCGACAGCCGGTCGGTCTGTTGTAGCACCTCGTTCATCAGCGCACTGGGCTGGGTGGTGATCACCAGGCACCCATCCATCACCCTGACCGCCAGCGGTGTGCCGGTCAAAAAACCGGCCTGCTCCAGCCACTTCCCCTTAAGCTTTACCTGCGGATAACGGTAGGCATCTGGGGCGTAGCCCACAACGCTATGGCGCAGGGCTTGGGATATTACCGGTTCTGACTTATGATGCGAATCAGCCATAATCAACTCCTAACTAGTTGGTGGTGGTGAGCGAAGTTGTGGTGTTGGCGCACCATAACTTCGCGTTAGTCTTAGCTTTCTCTTTTAGAGGTAGTTTGCGGCACACGGCTTACCGCGCTGGTGATTTGGCTTTTGATGATCATCGCCTCCAGCAACTCCCGAATAACATCCTGTTCATGCTGTGGCATACGTGAAATTGTCTCGAATTGGTAGCGTAATTGTTCATCGAGCCCGCGCTCTTGCTCGTCAAACACCAACATATCAGCGCTGACACCGAGCGCAATCGCTAACCTGCGTATCACATCCAAAGTAGGTTGCGAATTGCCGCCTTCGTAACGCCGTATCTGTAACACCGCCACATTAGTCATTTCGGCCAGCAACTGCTGGGTTAAGCCGCGAGCTTTGCGCAATGTGGCAAGGCGTTCGGAAAATGGCATGTTTCATATTCCAGGCTGCCAGATTCAGCAGCACTATATGCTTCTCATGGTATGACTAATCTATAGATATCGTATCAGATATTTAAAAATATCAATATAGTCCCTTATTGGTTTTTGTATAAGGGGGATACGGCTCGCATTTCCGTCTATAAACGCTAACAGCTAACAAGTACGATGGGTCCATCGGCAATCTTGTCAAAGACTATGCGTGCACCGACGGCATTATTGATACACGACAGGATAAGGTCTGGATAGAATGTACCCTCCAGGCAGAACGGAATAGATCGAGCCGGGCGAACTCCAACGAACTCGTAACGGATGCGCAAATTGGCCGCCAACGCTACCCCATTGGTTATAATCACGCTTTGCAGAGAAGCGGACAATCCCGGAGCGAAACGCGCAGCAAAAGCATACGGTCGCAAGGCAGCATGCTCAACGCAGGCAAAGATCTGAAAATAACGGCCACCGGCACCGGTGCGGACGGCAAGGGGGATATCGTCGTCCAGGGTAGCCAACTGAAGGCCGGCGTGGATATTTCGCTTGCATGCTCTCGCATCCCAGGGCGCCGAGATGGGCGGTAGCGTCAGGATGGGTGCCAATGCGGTGGTAGGTGCGCTGCAGGGGCTGGCCGGCGGGGATATCAAAGCCGCGCTGGCCCAGGGGGCGGCGCCCTATCTGGCTGGA
>NZ_DASWOM010000069.1:0-53768 GCF_036398755.1 Acerihabitans sp.
TCCGAGGCCGCAACGTTTGATGGCGTTAAGCAAGCCGTTAATTTAGTGACAGCGTCACCGTAGGATCAGACCGCGCCTGCCTGCGGTTTCGGCGAGTTCTTGGCCGGGCGCCGGTAGGTTTTTTTACCCGCCGTGCCCGCCGCGCCTTTTGCCGCCGCCGGCGGCAGGCCACGCAGCGACTGCGGAGCGGGCTGCCGCCGCGCCTGCTCGATAAGGCTTTGCAGGGTTGCGGTCAGGGGCAGCATAAAATCCTCATAACGGCACTGCTTTTCGCTGATCTTGGTCAGCGTGGCCTCCCAATGCGCGGTCATATCGGGGCTGGCCGCACTGGGCGGCAAGGCGTGGATCAAGCCGCGCCCCGTGGGGCTTGAGAGTATGTTACGCCCTTTTTTTACTAAAAATCCCCGGGTAAACAGCAGCTCGATAATGCCTGCCCGGGTGGCCTCGGTGCCCAGCCCGTCGGTGGCGCGCAGGATTTTTTTCAACTCCTTATCCTGCACGAACCGCGCAATCCCGGTCATGGCGGACAGAAGGGTCGCATCATTGAACGGCCGGGGCGGCTGGGTTTCCCGGGACACCACTTCACCCGACTCGCACAGCAGCTCATCTCCTTTCGCCACCACCGGCAGCGGCGTGCCGTCATTTTCCTCGTCGCGCTCCTTGCCGCCCAGCAGGGTGCGCCATCCGGCCTCCGCCAGGAAGCGCGCCTTGGCGACAAACTTGCCGCCGGCGATATCCAGGTTGATTACGCAGCGGCGGAACATCGCATCGGCGCAAAATTGCATCAGATATTGCCGGGCCACCAGCGCATACACCTTTTGCTCATTCTCGGTGAGCGTTGTTTTGCCGCCGCGGGCGGTGGGGATAATGGCGTGATGCGCATCCACTTTTTTATCATCCCAGGCGCGGTTTTTCTGGTCTTTATCAAGCGTAGCCTGCGCCATCAGGTCCGGCTGGTGGGCCTGAATGGCGTTCAGCACCGCCTGACGTCCGGCAAAATGCTCCTCAGGCAGGTAGCGGCAGTCCGACCGGGGATAGGTAATCAACTTATGGGTCTCATACAGGCGTTGGCAAACATCCAGTACCTGCTGTGCGCTAAGTCCGTAGCGCCTGGCCGCCTCGATTTGCAGGGTCGACAGGGAGAACGGCAGCGGGGGCGCCTCGGCCTCGCGTTTATCCTGATACTGGGTCACGAGCGCCGGCTGCCCGGCAATACGGGTCACCACATGATCGGCCAGGGCGCGATGCAGCAACCGTCCTTCCTCATCCTGATAACTCTCGCAGGCGTCGCTCGGCACCCAAAGGGCGACAAAACGTTCTTGTGACGGCGTCACAATATGCGCCTTGACCTCGAAGTAGGTCTTCGGCACAAAGTTCTCGATGTCCTCATCGCGCCTGACCACCAGCCCCAGCACCGGCGTCTGCACGCGGCCCACCGATAATACGCCCTGGTAACCGGCGTTGCGGCCGAGCAGAGTATAGGCGCGGGTCATATTGATGCCGTAAAGCCAATCGGCGCGCGCCCGGGCCAATGCGGAAACGCACAGCGGAATAAATTCGCGGTTTTCACGCAGGCGGGAAATGGCTTTGCTGACCGCCTGCGGATTGAGGTCGTTTACCAGGCAGCGTTTGGCGTTGCGGCGCTTGTCCCCGCTGAGTCCCAGGTAATCCAGCACCTCGTCCACCAGCAGTTGGCCTTCGCGATCCGGGTCGCCGGCATGGATCACTTCCGCTGCGTCGGCCAGCAGCTTTTTCACCACATTTAACTGTTTTTGCACCGATGGCCGCGGCTGAAGCCGCCATTTTTGCGGCACGATGGGTAAATCGGCCAGCGACCAGCGGGCGTAACGGCTATCATAAGCGTCGGGCTGCGCCTGCTCCAACAGATGACCGATACACCAGGTCACCACATGGTCCGGTCCGCAGGCAATATAACCGTCGCCCCGGCGGTGAGGCTGCGGCAGCACGTCGGCTATCGCCCGGGCCAGACTGGGTTTTTCAGCAATAAAAAGCTGCATCGCGCACCATCGGTTTTACTTTTGCACACAGGCCGTCAGGGCCGGATTTTTGGGCATCAGGATACCATCGTTGGGTCAGCCGCGCCACGCGCCGCGTCGGCTGCGCGCGCGGGACGGACACAACGCGCCAAACCGGCCCGCCGGGACCGGGACGGCTAGAAGTGGCGCACAAACGGCTCAGTATCCGGCGCCAGGAAGGTGGTGGCGGCTTTTAACTGCGGGGTGCCTAAATACAGAAAACCGACGATCTCATCCTGCTCGCGGCAGCCGAAGGCCTGTTTCACCGCCGTCGCCGTCGCCCACAGACCGGTACGCCAGACGCCGTTGAAGCCTTGCGCCAGGGCGGCCATCTGCATGGCCTGTACCGCGCAGCCGGCCGATACCACCTGCTCCCATCGCGGAACCTTGGTCTGGGTGTCGCACCAGGCCAGCACGGTAATGATCATCGGCGCCCGGAACGGCGCCTGCCGGGCCTTTTCGATGCCCTTTTCGTCCAGCCCGGCCTCAAGTGCGGACTGATGCAGCAGCTCGCTAAACCGCGTGCGCCCTTCCCCTTCGATTATCACAAAACGCCAGGGTTGCAGCGCGCCGTGATCGGGGGCGCGCATCCCGGCGCGGATAATATTATCCAGCACATCGCCGGCGGGCGCCGGCTCGGCCAGCCGCGACGCCGAGCGCCGGTTTAACAAAAGTTCCAGTGCATCCATTATCTTACTCCTGATGTTAGGCATAGCCGTTACGGTAGCATATGCCTTTTGTTGGAAACAGTATGACGCTTTTTAAGCGGACTTTTTCTTATCTTTAATGCTGACTTTTAGCGGGGGGATCTTTAGGATACCTGACAACACACTTTCACCGGCTTTGTGACGAACATTCAGCCACCGTGGCGTTGATTGGTATACGTCGCTGGGTTGATTTTAGATTATGATTCCTGCACACGTAGTTTTTATGGAGAACACATGCGCACATTGTGGCGAATAATTTCCGGCCCGTTCAGATGGTGCTGGCGTTTGTTGAATTTCATCCGCGAATTTATCCTTAATCTTTTTCTTATTTTCATTATTGTTGTTTGCGCGGGCATTTACCTGCAAATGCACCGTTCGGCGCCGGAGCCGGGTAAAGGCGCGCTGCTGGTTGATCTTACCGGGGTAGTGGTTGAAAAACCCTCGGTCAATAATAAATTACGTCAAATCGGCCGTGAATTACTGGGCGCCTCCAGCAATCGTTTGCAGGAAAACTCCCTGTTCGACGTGGTGGATATGCTGCGCCAGGCCAAAACGGATGGCAATATTACCGGCCTGGTGCTCTCCTTAAAGGATTTCGCCGGCGCCGACCAGGCCTCGCTGCAGTATATCGGCAAGGCGCTGCGCGAATTCCGCGACAGCGGCAAACCCATCTACGCCGCCGGCGACAGCTACAACCAGGCGCAATATTACCTGGCCAGCTTCGCCAATAAAATCTACCTTACCCCGCAGGGCGCGGTGGACCTTCACGGCCTGGCCACCAATAACCTTTATTACAAGTCGTTGCTGGATAAACTGAAGGTCAATACCCACATCTTCCGGGTCGGCACCTACAAATCCGCCGTCGAACCTTTCCTGCGCGATGATATGTCCCCCGCCGCCCGTGAAGCCGATGGCCGCTGGCTCGGCCAGTTATGGCAGCATTACGTGGATACCGTGGCCGCCAACCGCCAGATCACGCCCGAGCAGCTATTTCCGGGCGCCCAGGCGATGCTGGCCGGCATGCGCGACGTCGACGGGGATACCGCCCGGTTCGCGCTGGCGAATAAATGGGTCGATACCGTCGCTTCCCGCGTCGCCATCGAGGCCGAAATGACCAAGACCTTTGGCTGGAATAAACAGAAAAACGCGTTTAACGCCGTCAGCATCTACGATTACCAGACGCCGAGACAGCCGCAGAA
The DNA here is from genome assembly GCF_036398755.1 of Acerihabitans sp. Classification (NCBI taxonomy): domain Bacteria; kingdom Pseudomonadati; phylum Pseudomonadota; class Gammaproteobacteria; order Enterobacterales; family Pectobacteriaceae; genus Acerihabitans; species Acerihabitans sp. The sequence goes on from NZ_DASWOM010000069.1 coordinate 3,943, forward strand.
AGGCGGGCAGATTGCGGTGATCTTCGCCAACGGCGCCATCATCGACGGCCCGGAAACGCCCGGATCGGTCGGCGGCGACACCACCGCCGGGCAGATCCGCGATGCCAGGCTGGATCCGGATGTCAAGGCGATCATCCTGCGGGTCAACAGTCCCGGCGGCAGCGTCAGCGCCTCCGAGTTGATTCGATCCGAGCTTGAGGCGGCCCGCGACGCCGGTAAACCGGTGGTGGTCTCCATGGGCGGCATGGCGGCGTCCGGCGGTTACTGGATTTCCACTCCGGCCAACTACATCATCGCCAGTCCCAGCACCCTGACCGGCTCGATTGGTATTTTCGGCGTCATCAACACCTTCGAGGATTCCCTGGGCAGCATCGGCGTGCATACCGATGGCGTCGCCACCTCGCCGTTGGCCGACCTGTCGATGACCAAGGCCCTGCCGCCGGAATTTTCACAGATGATGCAACTCAATATCGAGAACGGCTACAGGAACTTCATTACGCTTGTGGGTAAAGCGCGCAATAAAACGCCCGAGGAGATCGACAAGATTGCCCAGGGGCATGTCTGGGTCGGCAGCGACGCCAAAACCAACGGCCTGGTCGATCAGCTGGGCGATTTTGACGACGCGGTGGCGAAAGCGGCCGAGCTGGCAAAATTACAACACTATTATCTTAATTGGTATCTGGAGGAGCCGAGCCTGTTTGATATGGTGTTATCGCAAACCAGCGCCTCGATATACGCCCATCTTCCGGTCATGATCCAGGCATTCCTGCCGGTGCCGGCGGCTCAGATCTCCTCGCTGTTTTCCACTCAGGCGAATGCGTTTCCGATCCTGAACGACCCGCAAAACCGTTATGCCTATTGCCTCACCTGCGGTGACGTGCAGTAGCTCCGCCACCACCAGCCCCGTCCGGGGCTGGTGTTATTGCCTCCAAGACGTATAATTGGCTTATTATCCCGTCAACGCCTGCCCTTCATGCCAAAAAAATCCATTTACGTCGCCTATACCGGCGGCACCATCGGAATGCAACGCTCCGAAAACGGTTATATTCCGGTCTCCGGCCACCTGCAGCGTCAATTAGCCCTGATGCCGGAATTCTATCGCCCGGAAATGCCTGATTTTACCGTGCATGAATACGCGCCGCTGATTGATTCCTCCGATATGACGCCCGACGACTGGCAGCACATCGCACAAGATGTGGCGGAAAATTACCCTTTCTACGATGGTTTTGTCATATTACACGGCACGGACACCATGGCGTTTACCGCCTCCGCGCTGTCATTCATGCTGGAAAATCTGAATAAGCCGGTGATCGTCACCGGTTCGCAAATTCCGCTGGAGCAACTGCGCTCCGACGGCCAGACCAATCTGCTCAACGCGCTGTACCTGGCGGCCAACTATCCGGTTAATGAAGTCAGCCTGTTTTTCAACAATAAAATGTTTCGCGGCAACCGTTCGACCAAAGCCCATGCCGACGGTTTCGACGCTTTTGCCTCGCCCAACCTGCCGCCGCTGCTGGAAGCGGGCATCCATATCCGCCGCATTGCCCCGCCGCTGCCGCCCGGTGACGATACCGTTCTTATCAGCCATCCGATAACGCCGCAGCCGATAGGGGTGGTCACGCTCTATCCCGGCATTTCGGCCGACGTGGTGGGCAATTTTTTGCGCCAGCCGGTAAAAGCGCTGATCCTGCGCTCCTATGGCGTGGGCAACGCCCCACAGCACCCGGCGCTGCTGGATGAATTGCGCCAGGCCGTGGATCGTGGCAGCATCGTGGTGAACCTGACCCAATGTTTTTCCGGTCGCGTCGATATGGGCGGTTACGCAACCGGCAACGCCCTGGCGCGGGCCGGCGTTATCAGCGGTTTTGACATGACCGTCGAGGCAACCCTGACCAAACTGCACTTTTTATTAAGCCAGGCGCTGCCGGCCGCCGACATTTGCCGACTGATGCAGCAGAACCTGCGCGGTGAGCTGACCGTCAAAGAGTAAACGAGAGAGGTCTATGAACAGCGCCTTACTGTTGATCGATTTACAAAATGATTTTTGCCCGGGCGGCGCGTTGGCGGTTGCCGATGGGGACGCGGTGATAAACATCGCCAATCAGGCGATGGCCTTTTGCCGCCGATCGGGTTTCCCGGTGGCGGCATCTTTGGACTGGCATCCGCGCCATCACGGCAGTTTTGCGGTAAACGCCGGCGCCAACGTGGGCGACACCGGTGTGCTCGACGGACTGAGCCAGGTATGGTGGCCGGTGCACTGCGTTCAGGACACGCCGGGCGCGCGGCTGCATCCGCAACTGCATCAGCAGTGGATCGACAAGAAGATCCTCAAGGGCCGCCAGCCCGAAATCGACAGCTACAGCGCGTTTTTTGACAACGGCCATCGCCGGCAGACCGAGCTGGACGATTGGCTGCGCGCCCTGGATATCACGCATCTGACGGTAATGGGTCTGGCGACCGACTACTGCGTAAAATATACCGTGCTCGACGCGCTGTCGCTTGGCTATCGCACCGACGTGCTGACCGAAGGGTGCCGCGGCGTCAACCTGAACGCCGGCGACGACGTTAAGGCGCTGGAGGAAATGCGACGCCACGGGGCAAGGCTGGTGACTCTGGATGAAATGATGCGCGGGGACTGAATAGCATGAAACGCGGACCCGAGGCGGAGCTTGTCCGCCCGCTTCGCCGGCAAAGGCACCCTGCCCGCCGCGCTATTCGGGCTTGATGCGCGCCACCGTCTGCCCGGCCAGTTCATCAAGCAACTGGCGTTTGCTTTTCATGACGATCTGCCCGTCGGTGCCGATACTCATGTGCTCCGGCTGATGATTATGGCGGGCCTGCCACAGCATCACCATCTGCAGGCAGTTATCCTTTTGTTCGCCGGTCAGGGGAACGCCGTCAGGCCATTTGCCCAGTTCCACCGCCGTTTTCAGCCGCTGGTAGATCTCGGGGGTCAGGTTAGCCAATAGCGCATCAACATCCACGTTCTATTCCTCTTTTCAAGAATAATTAGCTGAATCGATAAAGCCTACACATTCCGCGGCCGATCCACCCCAGGGAATTTCATGGCGTCAGCCGTCGATTTCCTCGCCGTTTTCTTTGTCCTTGAAACGCAGCGAAGCGGAATTAACGCAAAACCGGGCGCCGCCGGGCTGCGGACCGTCCGGGAAAACATGCCCCAAATGGGCATCGCAATTGCCGCAGCGGATCTCCACGCGGTGCATGCCCAGGGAGTTGTCGTCCAGGTAGCGGATGGCGGAATCGCTGACCGGCTCATAAAAACTCGGCCAGCCGCAGCCGGAGTCATATTTGGTTTCAGAAAAAAACAGCGGCGCGTTGCAGCACAGGCAATGGTACTGGCCGGTGCGCTTATTTTCCAGCAACTTACCGCTATAAGGCGGCTCGGTGCCCCGCCCCTGCGTGACGTGACGCTGCATATCGGTCAGGCTATCAAGGGCGATATGGTCGGGATCATTTTTAGCCATAAGTGCGATTCCCAGGCGTTAGGAGAGTAAAAGATGATTTAAACCGGCTTATTATAACAAATAATTAACAACGCTGGGATGATTTTTAGCATAAACTAGGTGGCAAGAAACGACGTGAGCAGTAAGTGTGACATACATCACACTTCGTTGCCGGGTGCCGTTTAAATGTCGGGCCTTGGCCCCCATCTTATTCGTAGCTGTGCGGTGGCGGAACGGACAATTTACGTTCAAATGGTGCGATCTGGTTTGATTTGTAGCAACAATTGACACGATTCCGCTTGACGCTGCGCGAGGTTTTTGTAAGTTTACAAGCAACCTTTTATTCACTAATAATTAGCTGGTGGAATATATGACTATCAAAGTAGGTATCAACGGGTTTGGCCGTATCGGCCGTATTGTTTTCCGTGCCGCGCAGGAACGTGACGATGTTGAAATCGTCGCCATCAATGACCTGCTGGACGCCGATTACATGGCTTACATGCTTAAGTATGATTCAACCCACGGCCGCTTCAACGGTACCGTGGAAGTGAAAGACGGCCATCTGGTCGTCAACGGCAAAACCATCCGTGTCACCGCGGAAAGAGATCCGGCCAACCTGAAATGGGGTGACGTTGGTGTTGACGTGGTAGCTGAAGCTACCGGTATCTTCCTGACCGACGAAACCGCCCGCAAGCACATCACCGCCGGCGCGAAGAAAGTGGTCCTTACCGGTCCTTCCAAGGACAATACCCCGATGTTCGTTATGGGCGTGAACCATAAATCCTATGACGGCCAGGATATCGTGTCCAACGCGTCTTGTACCACCAACTGCCTGGCGCCGCTGGCCAAAGTCCTGAACGACAAATTCGGCATCGTTGAAGCGCTGATGACCACGGTTCACGCGACCACCGCCACCCAGAAAACCGTTGACGGCCCGTCCCACAAAGACTGGCGCGGCGGCCGCGGCGCGTCCCAGAACATCATTCCGTCCTCTACCGGCGCCGCCAAGGCCGTGGGTAAGGTTATTCCCGAGCTGAACGGTAAACTGACCGGCATGTCCTTCCGCGTTCCGACCCCGAACGTTTCTGTCGTCGATTTGACCGCGCGCATTGAAAAAAGCGCAACGTATGAAGAAATCTGCGCAGCGATGAAGGCCGCGTCCGAAGGCGAACTGAAAGGCGTTATGGGCTACACCGATGAAGACGTGGTTTCCACCGATTTCAACGGCGAAAAGCTGACTTCCGTATTTGATGCCAAAGCCGGCATCGCGCTGAACAAGAATTTTGTAAAACTGGTAGCCTGGTACGATAACGAAACGGGTTATTCCAATAAAGTACTGGATCTGATTTCCCATATCGCCAAATAATCATTGTCGATAAAGTATGGCTTATGGGGCGACAGCGATGTCGCCCTTTTTATTTGATTCCAATGCTTATCTTAACAAGGCACATGTATGCATAACTCTGTTTTTGCGTTACCCGTCAAAGAGCAGCTCTCGTCCTCCATTAGCTTGCGTCAGCTGGATGAACTGCCGGTTATTGTTATCGATCATCCGCGCGTCAAGGCGGCGGTGACCCTGCAGGGCGCCCATTTGATTGCCTGGCAGCCGGCCGGCGAACAGCCGGTGCTGTGGTTAAGCGAAGTCAGTGATTTCAAAGATGGCGTGGCCATCCGCGGCGGCGTCCCCATCTGCTGGCCCTGGTTCGGCAAGGTGGCCAGTCCCAACCATGGTTTTGCGCGTATCCTGCCATGGCGGCTTGATGTTCACCAGGAGGACGAACAAAATGTTACCCTGTCACTGAGCCTGCACGACAGTGCCGTTACCGAACAATACTGGCCGAAACCCTTTACCCTGACCGCGAAATTTGTCCTCGGCCAAACCTGTCGCATCGAACTGGAAGCCAAAGGCGATTTCCAGAACACCACCGCGCTGCACAGTTATTTTAATATCAAGGATATCAGCGATGTCAGCGTCGCTGGACTGGGCGACACCTATATCGACAAGGTCAACGGCGGCGTTAGCGCGCAGCAGCAGGGCGATGTGACCTTCAGCGGCGAAGTGGATCGGGTATATACCCACGCGCAGGATGTGAGCCTGATAAACGACCGCGGGCATAAACGCGTCATCGAAGTCCATCATCATAACTACAGTGATGTGGTGGCCTGGAATCCCGGCGCGGAATTAGCCAAAAAAATAAGCGACATCGCGGATGAAGGTTATAAAACCTATGTTTGCGTGGAAACCGCGCGCGTCAATAAACCGCTGGAAGCCAGCCAGGCCGCTCCCGCGCGCCTGTCGACGGTCATCAGCGTACGTAAAGCCTGAGAATAGCCATCCCCTGGCGCGCCGGGGGCGGTTATCAAACTCAAGCCACGCCGCCGGCGCGCCCCCGCCATCAGACGATATCCAGGTGGGTTTTGCGCCGGGGCGCGGGAAACGCCCGATCGAGTTCGTGCAACTGCGCCGCGCTCAGCTCAACCTCAAGCGCCAGGGCGTTTTCCTTCACATGAGCCTCGGTGCCCGCTTTGGGGATAGCCACCACCCCCGTACGGGAGATCGCCCACGCCAGCAATACCTGGGCGGGGGTCAGCGACAACTCGCCGGCAATACGCTGCACCGCCGGGTTATCCATCAGCCCGCTGCGCAGTTTCCCCGCCTGCGCCAGCGGACAATACGCCATGACCGGCATCCCCCGCTCCAGGCACCACGGCAGCAAATCGTACTCAATCCCACGCGAGGCCAGATGATACAGCACCTGATCGGTCATGCAGGCGTCCCCGCCCGGCAGCGACCATAACTCCTCCATATCCGCCACGTCCAGGTTCGACACCCCCCAACGTTTGATTTTGCCCGCCTGGCGCAGTTTCTCCATGGCGGCAATGGTATCGGACAGCGCAATACCGCCACGCCAGTGCAATAAATAAAGATCAAGATAATCGGTTTGCAACCGCCGCAGGCTGTTTTCGCAGGCGGTCAGCGCCTTGGCGCCGCCGGCATTTTGCGGATAGACCTTCGATACCAGGAACACCTGGTCGCGCCGGCCCTTTATCGCCCGGCCCACCACGCTCTCCGCCCCGCCGTCGGCGTACATTTCCGCGGTGTCGATCAAGCTCAGGCCAAGGTCGAGTCCGTACTGCAAGGCGCGTGTTTCGGCGGCGATATCGCTGGACCGTTCGCCCATATACCAGGTGCCCTGACCTATTGCGGGCAGGGTATGCCCGTCGGGAAAAATCACCTGTTTACTGGCCATAGTTCCTCCTGTTGTATAAAGCAACGCGGGCGCACCATAGTGGTGCGCCCGCGCCTAAATGAACCTAAATGGAGCAGGGTACGCACCGTTTAGAAGCGATAGGTCATCCCTACCCCGATTAGCATCGTCGAATTGGCGTTCACCATCGGACTGTCTTTCACTTCGTCGCTGAGCCGGGTATAGCGCGCCATCAACGAGGCATTCCAGCTTTGGTTCAGCGCGTAGACGGCGGTCAGCTCCAGATACGGCGACCAGCCGTCATCGGCCTGGTACTCCGCCAGCCCGCTGCGCCTGGATTCATGCCGATTGACGCCATAATAATAATCGTTCTGATTTTCGCTGGCCCAATTAGCGCCGATGCCCGGCAACAGCGTCAATTGGTCGAACGTAAAGGGATAAAGGTAGGCAAGATCGGCGGTAAAACCATTGCTGTTATCAAGGATATCGCCCAAATAGGATGCGCGAACTATGCCCCATTGCGCCATATACTTATAACGCAGTCCCGCCATGGCGGTGCCGCGCCGCTTATCCAACTGCTTCATATAGCCATAGTCGTTGTCGCTGGGCTTGAAACCGAAGGGAGAATATTCGGCCGTCAGCGACAGTTGGTTTTGCGCGTCTTTCCACAGATAATAACCCGCGCTAAGGCCTTGCAGGTAGACACTGTCCCCGTCATAGTTAATGATGGGAAATGGGATGGTGATGTCGTCGGCGCCTTTGTAAGGGCTGGTGGCGTGTAACGCCGACGCGCCCAGAGACCATGTGCCGGCCGATGCCGCCGGGGCGCAGAGGCCCGAGGCTACCGCGAGACTCAATAAAGTTAATGAGTGAGTTTTCACAATGGATGCTTCCCGTAGTGTTAAAAAACGAACATAGCGCAATATAAACGTGAAGTGTAAAGGAAACTACGGTGTTTTGCCGATTATTTACAGAAAAGAACAATTAACGTCTAAATTATATCCGAATTTTATATAGACTATGCCAACATCGGTCTACAGCCCTACAGGCCGCGCCACGCAGGGCTTTAGTAAAAAAACGTTAACTGAGTCATTGATATAACTTAAAAAAAGCGGTAACACTTAAATGACAATTGCCAGATGCCAACTAAACTTTATTATAGAGAAAGGTTTTCCCTTAGCGCGGTAACGATAAAGTGCAAACAAAGTTGGCATAGTGGTTGCTGCACTTAGGAGAGATCGATTTTTTTCAGGAGCCACTAAATACTTATCCTAGCTCCTTTTTAACCTGTGCTAATAACGAAGGACGGGCATCGCTATGAACATATTTGACCAGTATCGTCAGCGCTACGAAGCTGCCAAGGACGAAGAGTTCACACTGCAGGAATTCCTCACTATCTGTCGCCAGGATCGCAGCGCGTTCGCCAACGCGGCGGAAAGATTACTGATGGCCATCGGTGAGCCAGTCATGGTCGACACCGCGCAGGAGCCTCCGCTTTCCCGGCTGTTTTCCAACCGCGTTATAGCACGCTACCCCGCCTTTGAAGAATTTTACGGCATGGAAGAGGCTATCGAACAAATCGTGTCGTACCTCAGGCACGCGGCCCAGGGATTGGAAGAAAAGAAACAGATCCTGTATCTGCTCGGACCGGTCGGCGGTGGTAAATCCTCCCTCGCCGAGCGCCTGAAGGCGCTGATGCAGCGGGTGCCCATCTATATCCTGAGCGCCAACGGCGAGCGCAGTCCGGTTAACGATCACCCGTTGTGCCTGTTTAACCCGCAGGAAGACGCCAATATCCTTGAAAAGGAATACAGCGTGCCGCGGCGTTATCTCGGCACCATCATGTCGCCCTGGGCGGCCAAGCGGCTGCATGAGTTCGGCGGCGATATCACCCGCTTCAAAGTGGTCAAGGTATGGCCGTCCATCCTTGAACAGATAGCCATAGCCAAGACCGAGCCGGGCGATGAGAACAACCAGGATATCTCCGCCCTGGTCGGTAAAGTGGATATCCGCAAACTGGAGGATCACGCCCAGAACGATCCGGACGCCTATGGCTACTCCGGCGCCTTGTGCCGCGCCAACCAGGGCATCATGGAGTTCGTGGAAATGTTCAAGGCGCCGATCAAGGTGCTGCACCCCCTGCTGACCGCCACCCAGGAAGGGAATTATAACGGTACCGAAGGTATTGCCGCGCTGCCGTTCAACGGCATTATCCTCGCCCACTCCAACGAATCGGAATGGGTGCAGTTCCGCAACAATAAAAACAACGAGGCGTTCCTCGACCGTGTCTATATCGTCAAGGTGCCTTATTGCCTGCGCGTTTCGCAGGAAATGAAGATCTACCATAAGCTGCTGGTCAACAGTGAACTGTCGGAATCCCCTTGCGCTCCCGGCACGTTGGAAACACTGGCGCGTTTCTCCATCCTTTCCCGGCTGAAAGAACCGGAAAACTCCAGCATCTACTCCAAAATGCGCATTTATGACGGCGAGAGCCTGAAAGATACCGACCCGAAGGCCAAATCCTATCAGGAATACCGTGATTACGCGGGCGTTGACGAAGGCATGAACGGCTTATCCACCCGTTTCGCCTTTAAGATCCTCTCGCGGGTATTTAACTTTGACCACGGCGAAGTTGCCGCTAATCCAGTGCACTTATTTTATATTCTGGAACAACAAATTGAACGTGAACAGTTCCCGCAGGATATTGCCGAAAAATATCTTGAACATCTCAAGGGTTATTTGATTCCCAAATATGCCGAGTTTATCGGCAAGGAGATACAAACCGCCTATCTCGAATCCTATTCTGAATATGGTCAAAATATATTTGATCGCTATGTGTCCTATGCCGATTTCTGGATCCAGGATCAGGAATACCGCGATCCGGACACCGGCCAGTTATTCGATCGGGAAGCGCTGAACGCGGAATTGGAAAAAATTGAAAAACCGGCGGGTATCAGTAACCCCAAGGATTTCCGTAACGAAATCGTCAACTTTGTGCTGCGCGCCCGTGCCAACAATAACGGACGCAATCCAAATTGGACCAGTTACGAAAAGCTGCGCACGGTTATCGAGAAAAAAATGTTCTCCAACACCGAAGAGTTGTTGCCTGTTATTTCATTTAATGCGAAAACATCCACTGATGAGCAGAAAAAACATGACGACTTCGTGGATCGCATGATGGAGAAAGGCTACACCCGCAAGCAGGTACGCCTGTTATGTGAATGGTATTTGCGGGTTAGGAAATCGTCTTGATCGCAGTAGCCGACAATGTCGTCACGCCGCCGCTTTTTTGCCGCGGCGTGGCAAGCTGTCGTGACTTATCGTCGAAGGTTTCGTCATAAGTAAAACGCGCGGACATTGTCGCCCGGAGGAAATATATGGCCTACTTTATTGACCGACGGCTTAACGGCAAGAACAAAAGCATGGTGAACCGCCAGCGCTTTTTACGCCGCTATAAGTCGCAAATCAAACAGTCGATTGCCGGGGCCATTAACAAGCGTTCGGTTACCGATATAGAAAGCGGGGAATCGGTGTCGATTCCCAATACCGATATTAATGAGCCTATTTTCCATCAGGGACGTGGGGGCATGCGCCATCGGGTGCATCCCGGCAACGATCATTTTATTCAAAACGACCGCATTGAGCGTCCGCCCTCGGGCGGAGGCGGCGGCAGCGGCCAGGGCAACGCCAGCCAGGATGGCGAAGGCGAGGATGAGTTCGTCTTCCAGATCTCGAAAGATGAATACCTCGATTTGCTGTTCGAGGATTTGGCGCTGCCCAATCTGCAAAAAAACCAGCATAAGCAGCTCAACGAGTATAAAACGCACCGCTCCGGCTATACGTCCACCGGCGTGCCGGCCAATATCAGCGTGGTGCGTTCGCTGCAAAACTCATTGGTGCGGCGCACCGCCATGACCGCCGGCAAACGCCGCAGCATCCGGGAGCTGGAGGAAGAACTGGCGCTGCTGGCCAACAGTGAACCCGTCCAATTACTTGAAGAGGAGCGGATCCACAAGGAGATAGCGGAACTGCGGCAGAAAATTGCCCGGGTGCCGTTTATCGATACCTTTGATTTACGGTACAAGAATTTCGAACGGCGCGCCGAACCGTCAAGCCAGGCGGTCATGTTTTGCCTGATGGATGTGTCGGGGTCGATGGATCAGGCCACCAAGGATATGGCGAAACGCTTTTATATCCTGCTGTATCTGTTTCTCAGCCGGACCTATAAAAACGTTGATGTGGTCTATATCCGCCACCATACCCAGGCCAAGGAAGTGGACGAACATGAGTTTTTCTACTCCCAGGAAACCGGCGGTACCATCGTGTCCAGCGCGTTAAAGCTGATGGAAGAGGTGGTGAAGGAACGTTACGACCCGGCACAGTGGAATATCTACGCCGCGCAGGCCTCCGATGGGGATAACTGGGCGGATGATTCGCCGCTGTGCCACGAGCTGCTGGCCAACCGGCTGTTGCCGATGGTGCGCTATTACAGTTATATCGAGATCACGCGCCGGGCGCATCAAACCCTGTGGCGTGAATATGAGGACCTGCAGGCCAAATATGACAATTTTGCCATGCAGCATATCCGCGATCAGGAAGATATTTATCCGGTATTCAGGGAGTTGTTCCATAAACAGGTTAATGAAAGATAACAGCATAGGTAAATAAATCAGCCAGACTGCGATTATTTTCTGGCTGATTTAGGCTTCATCACCCGTGCGTCCATTACCTGGTATCCCCACGCCCTTCCCTTGCGCCGACGTTGCGCCCATGCCGTCTCAGGAAAGCCCTTCACGGTAGGTTTCAATGCGATCGCGCCCATTTTGTTTAGCCAGATATAATGCCTTGTCGGCCTTATTGATTAAACGTTCGTAATCCGGATGACCGTCGAATACGCACAGGCCGACGCTCAAGGTCAGCGCGATCTTGCCGCGGTCAGCAAGCGTAACCGGCCGCTCGGCGATGCGCTTGCGTATGTGGTTCATGATGGAAACCGCCTGGCTGCCGGAGGTTTCCACAAACAGCAGCATGAATTCCTCACCGCCATAACGAAAGACATAATCGCTGCTGCGCACGCTGTCATAGAGCGTGACGGCAATACTTTTCAATGCGTCATCCCCGGCATCGTGGCCAAAGCTGTCGTTAATCGATTTAAAATGATCAATATCCAGCATGGCAATGACAAACTGCGTGCCGGAACGCATTGCCAGGGCAATTTCACGCCGCAGAATGGTGGGAATAAAGCGCCGGTTCAACAAATTGGTCAGGGGGTCTTTGCCATTTTCAAATTTGGCCAGCTCGTCGAACAGCGACGACAGCAGCGTGCTGATTTGCTGCACCTGGCCACGCACGGTGCGCAGCAGCAGGTGGCGCTGTTCCGCTACCGCCACCTGCTCGGGGCTATACGAGGCAATAAACGTACCGGCGGTGGCCAATAGCCCTTCAATGGCGGCGACTTCCTCGACGGATTCAAATACGTGCCGCCCTTTGTGCTGAAACCACAGCCCGAATTCCGCTTCGGCCAGCGGCGCGATTTCCGTCGGGGGAAGACCGGTGGCGACGTTGTAGATAAAGCGGTTTTCCCAGTTCAGCAAGGCGGCAAGCTGGCGTTCACGTTCGACATGCACATTGTCCAGGATGGAAAATAACCGGTAGTTTTCCTTATCCTTGGTGGTGTTTTCATGGGAACGGGAATAAGACGTGGTCATGACCTCGATGGCGATGTCCATGGCCAGGGACGAAAAGCGCATGGCGTCGTAACATAAGGTCAAATCGGTAATATCGCGCCGTAAACGGATATAAAGGGATCTTTTGGCCCGCCGGGCGCCGCGCGCCACCAGATCGATGGGAATACCGATGCGGGCATGGACATCGCCAACCTTGCGCTGTACTGCGATCAACGCCGGTAAATCGGCGAGGGAACTGCCTAATACCGCCCGCAGCCATTGAGCCAGCGTGCCGTGCAAGCGGTCTTTGACCTGCTGGCTTGACAAGAACAGGCGCGCGTCGTCGTCCGCCAGCATATAGTCGTAAAAATCATCCACTAATAAATCGATATCTTCGTTTTCCAATGAAATCAGAAGACTATGAGCTGCGTCGCTGGTGACGGCAATCAAATCCCGCCATTCCTTTACGATGAGGCTGTCGTAATATTGGCCGTTAAATTTCATTGGATTTTAATTCAATAACTCATTATTAGCGGTATTTTATAGTAACATGAAAGATAAATTCAGGCATGCGCCGTAAAACCGGCGCACCCACCCGCCGCGTCTTACCGGCGGCGGCCACCGCCCGAAATGATGCCCGCGCTGACTGGAAAGATTGCTCCTTGCTGCTATTTTTACCCGTTCTCCCGCGTTTTGGCCGTGAAAGGGTTAAAAACCGCCCTTTGGCAAAAAACGGCTTTGTTGTTGACGTAAAAGGAGGTAGTTTGAAAGCCCCTCCAGTGCATTAATAGAATAGCGGCTCGCATCACCTCCCGGCAATATCGCCAGGAAACGTAAGCCCATTATTTCCGTTCGGGATGAGCGGAAGCCGGCAAATACGATAAAAAGGAGAGTTAGGTTGGACAGCAGCACCATCATGAGTTTGTTTATAATTGGCTCCATTTTAGTGGGCGGCAGCATCCTGCTGAGTTCCTTATCTTCTCGTTTGGGTATTCCGATCCTGGTGATTTTCCTGGCCATCGGCATGTTGGCCGGGGTGGACGGCCTCGGCGGCATCGGTTTTGATAATTATCCCGTCGCCTACCTTATCAGCAACCTGGCGCTGGCGGTGATATTGCTCGACGGCGGCATGCGTACCCGCGCCGCCTCGTTTCGCGTCGCGCTGTGGCCCGCGCTGTCGTTGGCGACGGTGGGGGTGCTGATTACCGCCGGGCTGACCGGCATGGTGGCGGCCTGGCTGTTTAATCTCAACCTGATTGAAGGGCTGCTGCTCGGCGCCATCGTCGGCTCCACCGACGCGGCCGCGGTATTCTCGCTGCTGGGCGACAAAGGCCTGAACGAGCGCGTTAACGCCACGCTTGAAATCGAGTCCGGCAGTAACGACCCCATGGCGGTGTTTCTGACCATTACGCTTATCTCCATGATCCAGGGCCACGAATCTCACTTAAGCTGGCTGTTCGTGGTGCATCTGATCCAGCAGTTCGGCCTGGGCGTATTGTTCGGCCTTGGCGGCGGCTGGCTGCTGCAACAGACCATTAACCGGATTTCGCTGGCTCCCGGGCTGTACCCTTTGCTGGCGGTGAGCGGCGGCATCATGATTTTCGCCCTGACCACCGCCCTTGAAGGCAGCGGCATCCTGGCGGTGTATTTATGCGGTTTTTTATTGGGCAACCGGCCAATCCGCAACCGCCACGGCATATTGCAAACCTTTGACGGCATGGCGTGGCTAAGCCAGATCGGCATGTTTCTGGTGTTGGGTTTATTGGTGACGCCAAGCGATCTGTGGATGATTGCCGTGCCGGCGCTGATCCTGTCGCTGTGGCTGATGCTGGTCGCGCGACCGTTGTCCATCTGGGTCGGGCTGATGCCCTTTCGCAACTTCACCGCCCGGGAGCGGGTCTTCCTTTCCTGGGTGGGGCTGCGCGGCGCGGTGCCCATCATCCTGGCGGTATTCCCGATGATGGCCGGCCTGGACCATGCCCGCCTGTATTTTAACGTCGCGTTTTTTATCGTGCTGATTTCACTGCTGCTGCAGGGGACCTCGCTGGGTTTTGCCGCCAGGCTGGCGAAGGTGGTGGTGCCGCCCACCGCCAAGCCTATCAGCCGGGTGGGCATGGATATCCATCCGGAAAATCCCTGGGAGCAGTTTATCTATCAGCTGAATGAAGATAACTGGTGTGTCGGCGCGGCGCTGCGCGATATGAAGATGCCCAAGCACACCCGCATCGCCGCGTTGTTTCGCGATAACGTGATGTTGCACCCCACCGGCAATACCCGATTGAAGGAAGGCGATGTGCTGTGCGTTATCGGCCGGGAACGGGATTTGCCGTCGCTTGGCCGATTGTTCAGCCAATCGCCGCCGGTGGCGCTGGACCAGCGTTTTTTCGGCGATTTTATTCTCGAGGCCAATGCCAGGCTCGAAGACGTGGCGGCCATTTATGGCCTGGACCTGCATGAGAAAGTGGAACATGAGCTGACGCTGGGCGCTTTTGTGATGCAGTTATTGGGCGGCGGCGAACCGGTGGTGGGCGATAATGTCGTTTCGGAAGGATTAATCTGGACCATCGCTGAAAAAGACAATCAGCAGGTGAGTAAAATCGGGATTAAAATTGCCGAAGAGCAGGTGTGACGCCCCCTTTGGCGACAGCGGGAAAAGGGCATCGGCGCGGGACGCACGGCCGGACCGCCCACCGGCGTGATTTTCCGTGGGGGCGACCGGCGGGCGCGTCAGGCCAGTGATTCGGTGGCGGCGTGGATTTTGGCCAGTACCTGCATGGCCACCTGCATATCCTGCTCGGCCACGTTCTCCAGTATCTCCTTGCCGATGGCATCGGCCTCCATGCGCACTTTTTCGTATAATGCCTTGCCCGCGTCGGTGACCACCAGTAATTTTTTGCGCCGATCCCGGGCGGTGGCAATGCGCTGGATCAGATCCAGCTTCACCAGGCGATCCACCATGGAGACGATGGTGGCGCCCTCGACGCCGAGTATCTGCGCCAGTTCGCTTTGCGACAGCGGCGCCTGCGCGCCGGCTATCGCCGCCACCGCCACCCAGCTGGCCTGGCTGAGGCCCAGGTATTTCAAGCGCCGGTCAATCGCCATGCGCAACGCCCGCGAGGTGAGATGCAATAATTTGGCAAAACTCTTATATTCAGTATCCATGGGGCCAGGTAACACATCAGAAACAATATGACAAAAATTATCATATATCAGGCGGCATGACCATTTTTCCTCTTTCCTTGCCCGCGGCCTGCCCCTATTCTTAAGCATGTTCTTTATATTTGGTTATTGATGCGAAAATTTCTGCTGTTGTTGCTGTTATTAGTGCTGCTGGGCCCGCTGGGCATCGACCTCTACCTGCCGGTTATCCCGGTGATCGCCCGGGGGTTGGGCGCGCCGCAGTCCCTGATCCAATCCACTATTCCGCTGTTTATCCTGGTGATGGGCGTCGGCCAGTTGCTTACCGGCCCATTGGTGGATTATTTCGGTCGCCGGCCGATGGCGCTGGCGGGCGTGGCGCTGTACGCCATCGGCGCCGCCATGGCGGCGCTGGCCCAGCAACCCGCCGTGTTTCTCGGCTCCCGGGTCATCCAGGGCCTGGCGGTATGCTGCACCACCGTCGCCTTGTTCAGCTGCGTGCGCGACCGGCTCAATGGCGACGACGCCGCCCGCGCCTTCAGCTTCCTGAACGGCACGCTGAATATCGTGCCGGCGCTGGCCCCGCTGGCCGGCGGGCTGCTGGCGCAGTGGTTCGGCTGGCGCGCGCCGTTCTGGGCGCTGACCGCTTATGCCATGGTGGTACTGGCGCTCATCGCCTGGGGCCTGCCGGAAACCCGCCCCGGCAATACCCTGCGCCGCCTGGGCCTGCCGGTGAACGCCTATTTGGCCATTCTCCGGCAACGGCGCTTTCAGGTATTTTCCCTGGTTAATACCGGCGCCATGGCGATGGCGCTGACCTATGTGTCGCTTTCATCCCAGGTGCTGATGGGCGTGGCCGGGTTGACGCCGCTGCAGTTTTCCCTGGCTTTCGGCGCCAATGGGTTCTGGATCATGCTGGTCAGCGTCATCGCCAATCGGGTGATTCGCAAAGCGGGCCGCCCGGCCTGCCTGACCATCGGCGCCCTGCTGATGGCGCTGGGCGGTTTAACGCTGCTGACCAGCGTCGCCTGGACGCCGCCTGCGTGGCAAACCCATTGGCTAAGCTATATGCTGCCGGTGGCGGTGGCCTGTTCCGGGCTGGCCTTCCTGATGGGGCCCGCCGCCAGCTACGCGCTGGAACCGTATCCCAATCAGGCGGGCGTGGCGGCGGCGCTGAACGGTTTTGTCCAGATGGCGGGGGCCGCCGCCGTCAGCCTGGCGTTTATCGCCCTGCCGCTGCCGCCCCGCCTGGCGTTGGCGCTGGTCATGTTATTGGGCGCGATATTTGCCGGCAGCGCCCGCCTGCACACCCGGCGCATGTCGGCCACGCTGACCTCGCTGCGGCGGTAGCACCGGCGGCGGTTTGCCCCGCCGCCTGACCATCAGGCCATTTTCGGTTCCACGCCCGCCCTGAAGTTGCGGTCATAGCGGGCGACCGATAAATCATCATACGGAATTTCCGGCCGCGCGCCGCTGATGATATCCGCCAGCAGCCGCCCCGATCCGCAGGCCATGGTCCAGCCGAGGGTGCCGTGTCCGGTGTTGAGATACAGGTTTTTCACAGGCGTAGCGCCGACGATGGGCGTACCGTCCGGCGTCATCGGCCGCAGACCGGTCCAGAACGTGGCCTGTTCGATATGCCCGCCGCGCGGAAACAGATCGCGCACCACCATTTCCAGCGTGTCGCGCCGGGCTTTTTCCAGCCCGGTGTTGAAACCGACGATTTCCGCCATGCCGCCGACCCGGATGCGTCGATCGAAACGGGTCACGGCGATTTTGTAGGTTTCATCCAGCACCGTGGACACCGGCGCGCCCTGTTCGTCCGCCAGGGGAAGGGTCAGGGAATAGCCTTTGAGCGGGTAGACCGGGATATCGATCAGATCCCGCAGCAGGGCGGTAGAGTACGAACCCAGCGCCATCACATAGGCGTCGGCCTGCAGCAGCTCGCCATCGCACGCCACCCCGGCAATCCGATTGCCGGCGCGCATCAGCCCGGTGACGTTGCAATTGTACTGAAATTCAACCCCTTGCCCGGCGGCCATGGCGGCCAGACGTTGGGTAAACAGCTGGCAATCGCCGGTTTCATCATTCGGCAGCCGCAGCCCGCCGCTGAGCTTATGCGCCACGCCCGCCAGGGCCGGTTCGACGCCGGCCAGCTGATGGGATTCCAGCAGTTCAAAAGGCACGCCTTCATCGCGTAACACGGCGATATCTTTGACGGCGCCGTCATATTGCTGCGCGGTGCGAAACAGCTGCAGCGTGCCCCCCTGGCGGCCTTCGTAGGCGATGCCGGTCTCGTCGCGCAGCGCCTTAAGGCAATCGCGGCTATACTCCGCCAGACGCACCATGCGGCTTTTATTGATATAATAATGGTGACTGTCGCAGTTGCGCAGCATTTGCCACATCCAGCGCAGCTGGTGATCGCTGGCTTTCAGCCGGATTGCCAGCGGCGCATGGCGCTGGAACATCCATTTTATGGCTTTTAACGGTATTCCCGGCGCGGCCCAGGGCGCGGCATAGCCGGGAGAGATTTGTCCGGCGTTGCCGGCGCTGGTTTCCTGCGCCGGGCCGGGCTGGCGATCAAGCACCACCACGCTGTGTCCCGCGCGGGCAAGATACCACGCGCTTGCCACGCCGATGACGCCACTACCCAGAATAATGACCCGCATGTTTATCCAATCCTAAGGCGCTCATTGCGCAACTCGATGTCGTGGCGAAAAAGCGGTTGGCCCGCCAAAACTTACGGGGTCGGCCAGCCGGAAAGAGGGGATGTATCCCACCCTAAAATACTCAGCCGTGGGGTTATTTCAAGGGCAATACGCTATTAACCCGGGATTATCGCGCGCGGATTAAATTTGGCGCGGTAAGCGCGTCATTTTCATCTTGCACTAGGATTAATTATAAGCCAGCATGATGAAGTGCTGTCTGTAACAATGAGGTGCGCTGATGACGATTTCTCTTGACGAAAGTTTTAAGGATACCACTTGTCTTAGCGATGGACCCGACTGGACATTTGAACTGCTGCAGGATTATCTGGATGAGATTGACCGGGTGGCGAAGCTTTATCGGCTGGAAACCTATCCCCACCAGATAGAAGTGATTACCTCCGAGCAAATGATGGACGCCTACTCCAGCGTCGGCATGCCGATTAATTACACCCACTGGTCGTTCGGGAAAAAATTTATCGAGACCGAACAGCGTTACAAACAGGGCCAGCAAGGGTTGGCGTATGAAATTGTCATTAACTCCAACCCCTGTATCGCCTATCTGATGGAAGAAAACACCATGACCATGCAGGCGTTGGTGATGGCGCATGCGTGTTACGGCCATAATTCCTTTTTTAAGAATAACTATTTATTCCGCAGCTGGACAGATGCCAGCTCCATCGTTGATTACCTGATCTTCGCGCGCAACTATATTACCAAATGCGAAGAACGTTACGGCGTCGAGCAGGTGGAACAACTGCTCGATTCCTGCCATGCGCTGATGAACCACGGCGTCGATCGCTATAAACGTCCGCAGAAAATTTCGCTGCAGGAAGAAAAATCACGGCAAAAGAGCCGTGAGGAATATTTGCAAAGCCAGGTCAACGAACTGTGGCGCACCCTGCCCCGGCGCGAAAAAGAAGAGCTGCCGGCCCAGGCCAGCCGTTATCCCCATGAGCCGCAGGAAAACCTGCTGTACTTTATGGAAAAAAACGCCCCGCTGCTCGAGCCGTGGCAACGCGAGATCCTGCGCATCGTGCGTAAGGTGAGCCAATATTTTTATCCGCAGAAACAAACCCAGGTGATGAACGAGGGTTGGGCCACCTTCTGGCATTACACCATTCTTAACCATCTGTACGATGAAAAAAAGGTGACCGATCGGTTTATGCTGGAGTTTCTGCACAGCCATACCAACGTGGTCTACCAGCCGCCCTATAACAGTCCTTATTACAGCGGCATCAATCCCTATGCGTTAGGCTTTGCCATGTTCCAGGATATCAAGCGCATCTGCCAGTCGCCAACCGAGGAAGACAAGCATTGGTTCCCGGATATCGCCGGCAGCGACTGGCTGGAGACCCTGCATTTCGCCATGCATAATTTCAAGGACGAGAGTTTTATCAGCCAGTTCCTGTCGCCCAAGATCATGCGCGACTTCCGCTTGTTTACCGTACTGGATGACGATCACAATAATTACCTGGAAATCGCCGCCATTCACAATGAGGAAGGGTATAGGGCAATACGCCAGGAGCTGTCGTCGCAATATAACCTGAGCAACCTGGAGCCGGATATCCAGATTTGGAATGTTGATCTGCGCGGCGACCGTTCGCTGACGTTGCGTTACACCCCGCAAAATCGAGCGCCGTTGGCCAAAAGCCGGCGCGAGGTGATGAAGCATATTCACCGGCTGTGGAATTTTGACGTGTATATGGAGCAGGTGAACGATGACGGGAATGTCGAGCTGATTGAGCGCTGTCCGCCGCGTTCTATTCCACTGTGATACGGGACGGCGCCTGGCTGCCGGGCGCCGTATTATCACCGACCTTCGCTACCCGCCGGTGCGTTCAGCGCCGGAGTTCGGCGATATCGCGCGGAATGGTGGACTGCATGCTGTCCCATATCATGCCGCTTTCTTTGCCGTAATGACGCACCAGGTCGATCACCTGATCGTACAGGCCGTCACGGCACAGCGCCGCCAGATGCATGTAAAAATTGCGCGCCAGCTCGCGCGCCTGGGGATTGGAGAAATAATAGCGCCCCACCCGCAGGTATAGGCCCTTCAGCCCGTTGAAGATCAGGCCGTAAATGGGATTGCCCGACGCATAGGCCAGCTCATGGAAGATCCGATAGTCCATCTCGGTAAACGCATCCGCCTGGTCTTCCAGATCTTTGGCCTGGGCCAGCACGTTTTGCGCCTTGTCCGGATAAAAGCGCACCGCCATGCGGATAAAAATTGAGGCGATACTGGTACGCACCGACAATAAATTATCAATCAGCTGCGGCACGCTGTCATGGTCGAGGCGGGCCAGGGTCTCCAGAATGTTCAGCCCGGAGGTTTCCCATACGTTGTTCACCCGGGTGGGCTTGCCGTGCTGAATAGTCAACCAGCCGTCGCGGGCCAGTCGCTGCAAGACTTCCCGCAGGGTGGTGCGGGTGACGCCTATCACATCGGACAGCTCGCGCTCCGCGGGCAGGATTGAACCTGGCGGGAAATGATTGTTCCAAATACTCTCAATCAGATACTCCTCCGCAAAACCGGCAGGACTCTGCGCCTTTATGACCATAATGTTATGTTCCGTAGCAGCATGCGTATGTGAGCTAAAAACGGCCTAATGATATCAGAACGTACGAACCCGATATACAGCCTATAGGATAGTAACAGCAAAACTCTGACATGAAGGGCAATAAAATGTCATGTCCGTCTCATTACCGGCGGGATTAACCGCTGCCGGCGTTCAGCGGCCCCCTCCCTTTTGCCCTCGACGCGACGAATTCAGCCCAAGCGGCCTCACAAAATAGCGGCCCTGAAAATACCGAACCCCATTAGATTGAATAAAAGAGAAACAAGTCTGATATCAAGTTGCCTATTGTGAAAAAAAGACGCTGGCTTCTGTCTTTAATTGATTTAAACTGCGTGTTTAAAAGCAACCAACCGGCCTGGATAATAATGTATGTTGCAATTCTTTAACCGCTGCTCACGAGGGCGTGGTGCCTGGGTATTATTGGCGCTTACCGCCTTGGCCCTGGAGCTGGTGGCGCTTTATTTTCAGCATGTGATGTTATTAAAACCCTGTGTGTTGTGCATTTATCAGCGCTGCGCGCTATTCGGCATTTTGGGTGCGGGCATCGTCGGCGCCGTCGCGCCGTCCACCCCCCTGCGTTACGGTGCGTTGATTATCTGGCTATATAGTGCATGGGAAGGCCTGATGCTGGCGATGAAGCATACGGATATCCAGCTGAATCCCTCGCCGTTTGTTACCTGTGATTTTTTTGTCAGTTTCCCCTCCTGGCTGCCGCTGGATAAATGGCTGCCGGCGATATTCAGCGCCACCGGGGATTGCGCGGTTAGACAGTGGCATTTCATGTCGCTGGAAATGCCGCAATGGATGATCGTGATTTTCGGCGCCTACCTGCTGGTCGGCGTGCTGGTTCTGGTGGCCCAACCGTTTCGCCCCAAAAAACGCGACCTGTTTAACCGCTAAATGAAATAAAACCGCGCCGGGGCGGCTGCGATATGACCTATGCCGCCCCGGCGGGAGTTTCGCCGGCGGCTGGTTTTAGGCTGCCCCGGCGACAGATACCTCACCCTGGCATGCGCGAAAGTGAAATCGTACATATTTCCCGCAATTTCACTCGTACCCGGCGGCGGCACCCGCTACCCTCCTTTTTAGTTGGTCACCTCATCGCCGCCCGGGAGTCACGCATGCCCGTTACAGCCAAAAAAATCCAGTGGATTAATTCCCTCAAGGGGATCTGCATCTTGCTGGTGGTGCTGAACCATGTCATCACCACCAGCTATATCCCCTCGCTCGCGCTGATTGACGGGCATTTGTTTATCACCAGGGCCTGGGTGGCGATTAACCATTACCTGGTGCCGCTGCGCATGCCGGCGTTTTTTTTCATCTCCGGCCTGCTGGCCGCGGACGGCGTTATCAACCGCACCTGGCATGAGGTGATGACTAAAAAAGCGGTCAACCTGTTTTATCTTTATCTGTTATGGTGCGCGGTGCAGTGGCTATGCGTGACGTTTATCAATCGCGAGCTGGCGTTTGACGATTGGCGGCTGATGGCGCATAACGCCGCCTATGCGGTTTCCACCGGACAATTCCTGCTGTATGTGGCGGCGGCAATGTCCAGTCCCTGGTACCTGTACGCGCTGGCCCTGTATTTTCTGGTCTGCAAACTGGGGCTGCGCCATTGGCGGGTGTTGCTCATCCTGGGCGCGCTGCTTAATTACGCCTGCGTTCTGGGACTGGTGCCGTGGTGGGGGCCGGCAAGCGTTGCGCAAAACGGGATTTTTTTTATCGGCGGCTGTTTCCTCGGCGCGCGTATCGTCGCCCTGCTGGCGGATAAACGCTCCCGTCTGCTGCTGCTGGCCTCGCTGGCCGCTGCGGCGCTGGCCCATTGGGTATTCGCCATGGACAAGAGCCTGTTTACCAGCGCGTTGGCGGTGTGCATAGCCATACTGCTTTGCCAGTGGGTTAATCGCTACTGGCGCTGGCATAACGGCTTGTTGGCGGTGCTCAACTGGATAGGCAAAAATACGCTGCAAATTTATGTGCTGCACAAACTGCTGACCGAGCTGCTGGCCGTGCCGATGCTGGGCGCGCTGGCGCGCTTCCATGCGTTTGACCACCGGCTGTTTTCGCTGTTTTGGCAGGCGGCCTATCCCCTGGCGGCAACCTCGTTATGCACCGCGGGAGCGATAGGCATCTGGTGGACGCTGAACCGCGGCGTCGGACGGGTACTGTTCCAGTATCCTTCCCTGATGCGCGCGGAAAGGGCGCTGGGCTAGTCCAGCGCCGCCTGGCCGCTTAACGCGCCCAGGACGGCTTGTTCAGGATGTGATCCTGCCAGTCGGTGACTTCGCTTTCACGCACCGCGATATAGCGCACCGAAATGCGTTCGCCGTGCATCGCGGCCTTGGAGCCGGTGATAAGCGGATGCCACTGCGGCAGGGGTTTGCCTTCCTCCTGTAACCGATAGGCGCAGGTGGGCGGCAGCCAGTCGAAGGTCAGCAGGTTTTCGCGCGTAAGCTTGATGCAATCCGGTTCATACTCAAAACGCGTGTCGTAATGGCGGCACTGGCAGGTTTTGATATTCAGCTGGTTGCAGGCCACGTTGGTGAAATAGACCTCCTCGGTGTCGTCGTCAATCAGCTTATGCAGGCAGCAGCGGCCACAACCGTCGCACAACGATTCCCATTCGTCGTCGGTCATCTCGGCCAGGGTTTTTTCTTGCCAAAAGGGGCGGCTTGTCATCATGGTATCCGGTTAGGCGACGGGCGCGTGGGTATAATGACCCGCGCGGGATTAAAGCGGCCGATGTTATAAACCATTCGGCGGCAGGACGCTATTTTATGTGCCGTCTCGCGATGACGCAAGGCGGCGATGGCGTCGGGATCAGATAATGCGGGTGTCCAGCGTCAGATCGTTGAGGGACACGGAAAGCAAATCGCCCGACTGCAGCCTGGCCACGCCCTGCGGCGTGCCGGTCAGGATGATATCGCCGGGGCGCAGGGTAAAAAAACGGCTCATATAGGCAATCAGCGGCAGGATGGCGGTAATCATGTCGCGCGTATTGCCCTGTTGCCGAATGTCGTTGTTCACCTTGAGCGTCAGCGTGGCCTGCTGCGCGTCGCCAAACTCCGCCACCGGGATAAAGCCGGAAATCGGGCAGGAACCGTCAAAACCTTTGGCTTTTTCCCAGGGTTGTCCGGCTTTTTTAAATTTTGCCTGTAGTTCCCTGAGCGTCAGGTCGAGCGCCACGCCATAGCCGGCGATGGCGCGGGCCACATGGGCCTCGTCGGCATGCTTGAGCGGCATGCCGATCAACACCGCAAGCTCCACTTCATGATGCACTTCCCCTAAATCGGCGGGAATGGCAATCGGCTGGCGGATATCGCACAGGGCGGTCTCGGGTTTGATAAACAGCACCGGCTCGGTGGGCGTGGCGCTGCCCATTTCCTTGATATGATCGGAATAGTTGCTGCCGACGCAGACCACTTTACTCGCCGGAAAATCCAGTAACGCGCCTTGCCAATCGCGATGTTGATACATGTCACATGTCTCCTGCCATTAAATGATGAGTCAATTATCTATTAACTTGCGCCATTATCATACCTGAGTCGCCGCCAAGCTTCATGGTGGTCGTTATTGATCCAGGGCGTCAGCCAGCGTACCAATACTGATGGCAAAATAATAGGAACGGTTCCAGCGCATCAGGGTGCGGAAATTATCATAAACCAGGAACGCCCGGCTTTGATTGTCGTCCGGAATAATCACCCAGGCGCGCTGCGACGAGGCCGGCAGGGCGCCGCCGTCGGCCTGGAGCACGCCCTGCCCGCTCCAGGCGCCCACCGTTTGCGCCTGCGCGTCTTTCAACCCGGCGGACCGGGCCTGGAACCCCGCCGGCAGGCGGACTTCCCGACCCCATCCCTGCCCGGGTTTCCATCCTTCCGTGGCCAGATAGTTGGCGGTTGAGGCGAACACGTCCATGACGTTATTCCAGATATCTATTTTGCCGTCGCCGTCGCCGTCGGCGCCATAGCGCAGATAGGAACTGGGCATAAACTGGCTCTGGCCCATGGCGCCGGCCCACGACCCTTGCAGCTCCCCAACGCCTATCTCGTTTTGCTCAAGTATCCGCAGCGCGGCGAATAATTCGCTTTTGAAGAACTTTTCACGCCGCCCCTCAAACGCCAGGGTTGACAGGGCGGAGACGACGTCCTCATGTCCCTGGATTTTGCCAAAGCCGCTTTCCATGCCCCACAGCGCCACGATAAAACGCGCCGGCACGCCGTAACGGCCGCTGATGGCCTCCAGCTGCGCCCGGTAGTCCAGGTATTGCGTCCGCGCCTGCTCTATCTTCCAGTCCGGCAGCACCCGCCGCAGGTAATCATCCAGGGTGACCTTATTTTCAAGCTGATTGCGATCGGAACTGATGACCCGGTCGACGAAATGCGTTTGCGCAAAAGCCTGGTTTACGACGTCGGCGTTAATGCCCTGCGCCAGCGCCTCGGCTTTCAACTGCGCAAGATAGGCCGGAAACTCGGCCGGATCGCGGCTTTGCTGCGAAAGCAGGGTTTTGCCGTCCTGGGCGTCGGCTGCGGGGCCCGCCGGCTGCCGAGGCGCCACCGCCACCGCTTCGGCATTGGCGGAACGGGGCGGGTGGCCGCATCCTGCCAGCAGCAGTCCGCTTAGCAGGATATGAGTGGTGGATAATTTCATAAGGCTGATTCCCTGTTCATTCACGCGCTTTTTTGCCCGGAGCCTTACCCGCAGCAGACATATTATAGCTACTGTAAAACGTAATCATGGTTCTCTAACCGCTTCCAGTGGATCAATGATCAGTTATTTGGCGCGGGTATTATGATGTTGAACCAATAAATTTTCGACGGGAGGTGGTAATTGCAGATAAAAACCCTGATCGGTCAGGCTCTGTTTGACTTTATTTATATCCGCCGCGACCAGTTTTTTGCTACCATTTAATGGGAACAGCATTGACAGCACCGGCTTACCGAAGCGGGCCATTAAATCGGGCGGCACCCTGGAAAAATCATCTTTTTTTTCTATATAAAGATAAGTTTGATCTTGTTTGGTACTTCGGTAGATCACACAAAACATATTTTTTACCTGGTTTACATGGTTTAGTGTCTTGCCTGTATATAGCAGTAACTATAACATGCATGCAGTGCTTCGGAATATCGCTTACCGGTAGCTTGCCGGGAAAATACATGAGTCAAGACTGAGTCAGGATAGATGTCACAGACGCCCATTGAGTTAAAAGGCAGTAGTTTTACCTTATCGGTAATTCATGTTCATGACGCCCAACCTGAGGATATTCGTCAGGCATTACAGGAAAAAATAGAACAGGCACCGACTTTTTTGAAGGATGCGCCGGTGGTTATCAACGTCTCCACCCTGACGCGGGACACCGACTGGGAACAGCTGCGCCAGACCATCCTGTCCACCGGCCTGCACGTGGTCGGCGTCAGCGGATGCAAGGACGATCGGCTGAAACAAGCCATCGTGCGCAGCGGCCTGCCGCTGCTAAACGAGGGCAAGGCGCCAAAACGCGCCGCGCAGGCGGCGCCTGCCGTCACGGCTACGGCATTGAAAACCCGGCGCATTGATAGCCCGGTGCGTTCCGGCCAGCAGATCTACGCGCGCGATTGCGATCTGATCGTCACCAGCAGCGTCAGCGCCGGGGCCGAACTTATCGCCGACGGCAATATACATATTTATGGCATGATGCGAGGCAGGGCGTTAGCGGGTGCGTCGGGAGATGCGCAGTGCCAGATATTCTGCACCCATCTTTCCCCTGAACTCGTTTCCATCGCCGGTCAGTATTGGTTAAGCGATCAGATCCCGGCTGAATACGCGGGTAAAGCCGCCCGACTCAGCCTGCAAGATAATCAGCTAACCATTCAACCTTTAAATTAAGCCCTTGACAAGGAATCCATTTATGGCACGCATTATAGTTGTTACTTCGGGCAAAGGGGGCGTTGGCAAAACCACATCAAGCGCGGCCATTGCCACCGGCTTGGCCCGGAAAGGAAAAAAAACCGTGGTGATCGATTTTGATATCGGTTTACGCAACCTGGACCTTATCATGGGCTGCGAGCGGCGCGTGGTGTATGATTTTGTCAATGTCATCCAGGGCGACGCCACCTTGAACCAGGCGCTGATAAAAGATAAGCGCACCGACAATCTGTACATCCTGCCGGCGTCGCAAACCCGTGACAAGGATGCCCTGACGCGCGAGGGCGTGGAGAAAATCCTTAACGACCTTGGCGAGATGAATTTTGATTTTGTGGTCTGTGATTCGCCGGCCGGCATCGAAACCGGGGCGTTAATGGCGCTGTACTTTGCCGATGAGGCCATTATCACCACCAACCCGGAAGTGTCGTCGGTGCGTGACTCGGACCGTATCCTCGGTATATTGTCGTCGAAGTCCCGGCGCGCTGAAAATGGCCAGGACCCGATTAAGGAGCATTTGCTGCTGACCCGCTATAACCCCGGGCGCGTAAACCGCGGCGATATGCTGAGCATGGAAGATGTGATCGAAATACTGAGAATTCCCCTGCTGGGCGTCATCCCCGAGGATCAGTCCGTATTGCGGGCGTCCAACCAGGGCGAGCCGGTGATACTCGATGCGGAGTCTGATGCCGGCCAGGCGTATTCGGATACGGTTGACCGCCTGTTAGGAGAAGAACGTCCCTTCCGCTTCATTGAAGAAGAAAAGAAGGGTTTCTTAAAACGCCTGTTTGGGGGATAAACCATGGCCTTACTCGATTTTTTTCTCTCCCGTAAAAAAACGACAGCCAATATAGCCAAGGAACGGCTGCAGATTATCGTTGCGGAACGCCGGCGGGGCGATAGCGAGCCCCATTATCTGCCACAGCTGAAACGCGACATACTCGAGGTCATTTGCCGCTATGTGCAGATCGATCCTGAAATGGTCTCCGTGCAGCTTGAGCAACGGGAAGGCGATATTTCCATCCTGGAGCTGAACGTGACGCTGCCGGAAGCGGAAGAAACACCGAAATGATCCCACGTCGATAATCCCCCTGCCAATGCGGGGGGACATGACGCTCAGGGATTTATCATGCCGCGGGCAGGTCGGTGGTTGCCGCCTCGCCGTCGAGTATTGCGCGCAGCCGCGCGCCAAACAACCCTTCCCGCCAGCCGCTGAGCAATTCCGGCGCGCGTTGCCCGGGGGCGAGACGCCAATGCCAGGTTAACAGCTGATTGATTTGCCTGCGCGATGCCAGCAGTTCCACGCTTAATCCTGATTGCCCGCTGGCAACGGCGATATGTTCCTTGATGGTTTTGAACAGCGTGCGATAGCCGGGCTTATCGATAAGATTGACCACCGGCTCCGGCAGTCGATCGTCCGTCATGGCCGCCGCCTCCTCGACCAGGGCGAGCAGCATTTTGCCGTGATAACGGATTTCCGGCCCGCTTAATCCCAGCTTATCCAGTTCGCCCAGCGAACCAGGCATGTAGCGCGCCACCTGCCATAAATTCTCTTCACGCACGACAAAATTCACCGCCATATCCCGCTCGCGCGCCTTGCGCAGGCGCCAGGAGGCCAATTTTTGCAGGCAGGCCAACTGGCGGGTACGCAGTTGCCAGGCATTGCCGATATCGCGATAGGCCAGCTCCGGGTCGACGATTTCCTGGCGGCGCTGGCACAAGGCGTCGCATTCCTGCCGGGCGGCGTCGGTCCAACCCGCCTGTTCCGTTTCCTGGATCAATTGGTCGGCCATCGGCAGCAGCCAGAACACGTCCGCCGCGGCATAATCGCACTGCCTGGCGCTCAGCGGCCGGGCCAGCCAGTCGGTGCGGGATTCGCTTTTATCCAGCGCCACCTGCTGGTAATCGGCCACCAGCGCGGCGAAACCGGAAGACAACGGCCGTCCGTTGAACGCGGCCAGCACCTGGGTATCAAGCATAGGCACCGGCATTTGATCAAAGGAGTGCAAAAACACCTCAAGATCTTCGCTGCAGGCGTGCAGTATTTTTACCACCGCCCGGTCGGCCAGCAGTTCCCGAAACGGCTGCCATTGCGTAATCGCCAGCGGATCGATTAGCGATAACGTTTCGCCATCAAATAATTGAATCAAACCCAGCTGCGGGTAATACGTGCGGGTGCGCACAAATTCGGTATCCAGCGCCACCCGGTCGTGCCGGCGGGCAAGCGCGCATATCCGTTGTAAATCGTCGTCATGGGTAATCAATTGGTAATTGGACACAGAGTTCTCTTACTGTAAGTCATGGCGGCAAAGAGAGTTTATCGGTTCTCGACGCGTAATTGCTTGCGCAGAATTTTGCCTACATTGGATTTGGGTAATTCTGCGCGGAACTCCACCAGCCTGGGCACCTTATAGCCGGTCAGGTACAAACGGCAGTGGGCCAGGAGTTCCTCGCGGGTCAGGGAAGGCTCTTTTTTCACCACGAAGATTTTGACCGCTTCGCCGGTTTCATCGCTGGGTACGCCTATCGCCGCCGCCTCAAGCACTTTCGGATGCCGAACCACCGCATCTTCGATTTCATTGGGGTAGACGTTGAAGCCGGACACCAGGATCATATCCTTCTTGCGATCCACGATGCGCACGAAGCCTTGTTGATCCACTGTAACGATATCGCCGGTAGAAAGCCAGCCGTCTTTAAGCGCCTCGGCGGTGGCCTGCGGCTGGCGCCAATAGCCGGCCATGACCTGTGGCCCCTTGATTAACAGCTCGCCGGGCATCCCGGGCGGCACGTCGGCTCCGTCCCCATCCACCAGGCGGATATCAGTGGACGGCACCGGCAGGCCGATGCTGCCGCTGAAATGGGTTAGATTGTAGGGATTGCCGGAGACCAGCGGCGAGCACTCGGTCAAGCCGTAGCCCTCCAGCAGGTGCTTGCCGGTCAAGGCATGCCAGTCGTCCGCCACCGGCCGCTGCAACGCCATGCCCCCGCCCACCGACAAATGCAGCGAGGCAAAATCCAGGCCCCTGAACGCCGCGTTGTGCAACAGGGCGTTAAACAGCGTATTCACTCCGGAAATCGCCGTAAAATGGTGGCGCCGCATCGCCTCAACCAGGGAGGCGATATCGCGCGGGTCGGTAATCAGCAGGTTGCAGCCGCCCATTTCAACAAACAGCAGGCAATTTATCTGCAGGGCGAAGATATGGTACAGCGGCAGGGCGGTAACCATCATTTCGCGGCCCAGGGTCAAAATCGGACCGTAGGCGGCTTTCGCCTGTTCCAGATTGGCGAGGATATTGCGGTGGGTCAGCATGGCGCCTTTCGACGCGCCGGTGGTGCCGCCGGTATATTGCAGGAAAGCCAGCGCGTCGCCGTTGATTATCGGCGGGCTGAATTCCAGCCGCTGCCCCTCGGCCAGGGCGCGGCGATAGGCAACCGCCCGCGGCAGGCGGTATGGCGGCACCTTGCGCTTGATATGCTTGACCGCCGCGTTGACCAGCGTGCGTTTGAAAAGGGGGAAATGATCGCCCAGGCGCGTGAGTATCACATGGCGGACGGGCACCTCGGCCAGGACCTGTTCCAGCGTATGGGCGAAGTTATCCACGATGACAATGGCCGCCGCGGCGCTATCGTTAAGCTGGTGGCGCAGTTCGGCGGGGGTATAAAGCGGGTTGACGTTCACCACCACCATGCCGGCGCGCAGCACGCCGAACAGCGCCACCGGATATTGCAGCAGGTTGGGCATCATCAGCGCCACGCGATCCCCCGGCCGCAGCGCCAGCTTGCGCTGCAGATAGGCGGCAAACGCCAGGCTCAGCGCGTCAAGCTGGCGGTAGGTCAGGGTTTCGCCCAGGTTGATGAATGCCGGCAGGTCGGCAAAGCGGTAGGCCGCGTTGGCGAACAACACGGCGATTGAACGATAATGATCGGGATCAATATCGGCCGGGACATCGGGCGGATAGCGCCCGGTCCATATCCGCTCCATGCCCCGCCCTGTGTTATCCGCTGTGCTCATGACCGCCCCACGTTTGCCTTAATTGTTACCTGTAATGGTAATGGAACCAGGCAGCAGGGTGTGAAACGATATCAGGATTGAGCGTTTCGTCACTATTCGGTCAGCACGGTCTCGACCTGGGCACCGCCGTAACCATAACCGTAGCCAATGCCCCAGTCCGGTCCCCATCCGCGGCCGTAGCGGCCGCCCCAGCCCCAGGGCGACATTGGCGGTCCCATCGGCGCCACCACCTGTCGCGTCAATTGCCAGCGTTTATAGCCGTCGGCGCGCACCACCACGAAGGTATAGTCCGCCTTGTCGATGGCGCCTTTTTCCGTGCCGGTGATCGGTCCGACCACGGTAACCCATTGATGATTGAAGTCCACCGGCTCCAGGAAGCCGTTGACATAGGCCACCACCCGGCCGGTGGAGACCTGGTGCAGGCTTGGCCGCGCCGAGTCGTCCAGCGGCACCGAGGCTATTTCCAGGCGGGTGCGTCCGTTGAGATTGGTGACTTTGACCACTTTGCCGCCGAAGCGGGCTTCCTGGCCGACATACAGGGACGGCGCGTTAAGCACGCGCACCAGATCCTGCTGCGGGGTGGGCGAGGTGCCGCGCACGGCGTCCGGCACCGTGGCGCAGCCGGACAGCAGCATGACCATGGCCAGGGCCGGCCAGTAAAAACGACGGCGCGGCGCGCTGTGGGCTGTAGTGTGTTTATACATCTTGCGCTCGATTCCTCTCACCCTAAACGGTAACCCATTGGTTACTTCTTTGACCCGTGGCGGCGGCTTAAGTTGCTCATTAATCGCGACCCGGCAGCTTTTTCCACGTGACTTCATTACGCAGGTAGGTCGGCGTCTGCAACTCTACCGCCAGCGCCCCGCCCTCCCTTAAGCGTAGCACCGCCAGCGGCAACATATCCACCGCCGCCGGCAGCGCGGTCTGGCCGTCAATCAGTTGAACCGAGGGTTGCGAGATAAGCCCGGGATAGGTTTGCCAACCGGTGCCGGCCGTGGCCCACCGTCCGACCAGATCGGCGGCTTCCGCCGCCAGTTGGTCGGGTTTGACCACTTTTTCCCCCGCCTCCCCCAGCCAGACGCCGTTGTCGTCGCGCTGGTATCGCGCCCAATACACCTCGCCCATGCGGGCATCGATGGCGCACAGCACGCGGCCGGCCCCGCACCGGCGCCAGGCGCCCTGCGCCAGCGCCGCCAGGGTGGAAATACCGATCATCGGCAGCCCGGCCCCGAGCGCCAACCCCTGGGCGATGCCGATGCCGATGCGCACGCCGGTAAAGCTGCCGGGGCCGCGCCCATAGGCCAGGGCGTCAAGTTGCGTTAAATCGATGCCGGCCTCGGCCAGCAGGCTGTCGACCATCGGCAGGATGCGCTGGGTGTGCTCGCGCGGACGGATTTCAAAACGTTCGCTGATTTCACCGTTTATCCAAAGCGCCGCGGAACAGGCTTCGGTTGCGGTATCAAGGGCTAAAATACGCGTGGACATGCCAAACCTCAGGCGGGTGTTTAATGTGGTGCAAAACCGGGCGGGTATCATAGCATAACCGTGCGGGCAAAGGGATACACGCTGTCTTCGCCATAGCCCCATACGCCTCGTGCGCATGGGGCCACGGCGCGCTACGCGTTATCCTTCCCGCCCATCGCGCCCGCGTCAAGCGTGGGGGTATCCAGGCGATGCCGCAGGAAGTCGATGGCGCGCTGCAGCGAGCGGGTGCGCGGCGCCGGCGGCAGGCTGTTGAGGAAAATCTGGCCATAAGGCCGGGTCACCAGCCTTTGATCGCAGATTATCAGCACGCCGCGGTCGTCGCTATCGCGGATAAGCCGACCCACTCCCTGCTTGAGGGCGATCACCGCCTCGGGAATCTGCACCTCGGCAAAGGGATCGCCGCCGCGCAGCTGGCAGTCCTCGATGCGCGCCTTGAGCAACGGGTCGTCCGGGGCGGTGAAGGGAAGCTTGTCGATGATCACGCATGACAGCGTGTCGCCGCGCACATCCACGCCTTCCCAAAAGCTGTTGGTCGCCACCAGCAGCGCGTTGCCGGCGGTGACGAACTGCTGCAACAGCTGGCGTTTGCCGGTCTCGCCCTGTAACAGCACCGGCAGGGTCAGCGTGGCGCGAAACTCCGCCGCCAGATCGCGCATCATCTGGTGTGAGGTGCACAGGAAAAAGCAGCGTCCTTGGTTGGCGATAATCACCGGCGCCAGCATCCGCGCCAACTGCACCGCCGCCCCGCGCTGGTTCGGCTCCGGCAGGAAGCGCGGCACGCACAGCAGCGCCTGGGTGGCGTAATCAAACGGACTGGGCAGCAATAATGTCCTCGCGTCCTCCAGGCCGATGCGCCGGGTAAAATGCTCCAGGCGATCGTTGACCGACAGGGTGGCGGAGGTAAAAATCCAGGTGCCCTCTTTTTCGCTCATCACCTCGCGAAAACGGGTGGAGACCGACAGCGGCGTCAGCGCCAGCACAAAGTGCCGGGCGTTGCATTCATACCAATAGCTGAAACCCGGTTCCTGGGTATTTTTCAGGCGTTTGAGCCGTGCGCGGTACAGACTGGCGCGCTCAAAAGCGGCATCGAGCAGCGCCGAGCGCCCCAACGCCAGCTTCGCCACGTCGTGGCATAACTCAAGCGCGTCATCCAGCAGCAGCAACGCGCGCTGCAGCGACGGTTGCGTCAGCACATCGCGCAGGTTGCCGCGAAACCCCGGCTCCCCGAGCGCCAGACGGAAATCCTGGGTGCGGAAGGTGAGCTGATCGGCGCTTTTCTGCAATTGGGCCATATCACGCACGTCGGTGCGATAGGCCAGCGTCATGTCGCGCGCGAGATCCATAAGCTGGCGGCCGGTGAGCTGCTGGCCGAAATACTGGCTGGCGATATCCGGCATCTGGTGCGCTTCGTCAAAAATCATCACATCGCCGGTCGGGATAAGCTCGCCGAAACCGCCCTCCTTGACCACCATATCCGCCAGGAACAGGTGATGGTTTACCACGATCACGTCGGCTTCCATGGCGTTACGGCGCGCCTTGACCACAAAGCAGTCTTTGTAAAGCGGGCAGTCGCTGCCCAGGCAATTGTCGTTGGTGCTGGTGACCAGCGGCCAAACCGGGCTGTCTTCGGCAATGCCGGCGCAGTTGGCCACGTCGCCGTCCACCGTTTGCGATGACCAGTTGCGCACGCCCGCCAGCTCCCCCAGGGTTTCCGGCGCCATATTGACGCCGCCGGCGAGCTGTTGTTCCATACGCTCAAGGCACAGGTAATTGGAGCGGCCCTTCAACAGGGCCATCCGTCCCCGGTACTCCAGCGCCGCCGCCACCTTGGGCAGGTCGCGGGCATACAGCTGATCCTGCAGCGCCTTGGAGCCGGTGGAGATAATCACCTTACGTTTCGAGCGCAGCGCCGGCACCAGATAGGCATAGGTTTTGCCGGTGCCGGTGCCGGCCTCCACCACCAGCGGCTGTTTAGCGTCGATGGCCTGCGCGATCGCCTCGGCCATCAGACGCTGGGACTCGCGCGGTTTAAATCCGGTGATGGCCTTGGCCAACGCGCCCTGCGGCGCAAAATCATCTGTCACGCTGTCTCTCTGTCATTCGGTTGCTGTCGGATTATGCCAAGGCCGCGGGTTGCGCACCACCTTCTTTGCTTAAAACAACACTATGTTATGCTGGTGGTTTACATGATGGCTTTAAGGCGAACAGTATGACCATTGAACGAATCGATCCCGGCGCGCGCATGTCCGAGGCGGTTGTCCACAACCAGACGGTATATTACACCAGCGTACCGGAAAACCTGGATGGCGACGCCAACGCCCAAACCGCCGAGGCGCTGGCGATAATCGACCAGTTGCTGAAACGGGTGGGATCCAATAAAACGCGGCTGCTGGATGTGACGGTATTCCTGGCCGATGGCGGCGATTTCGCCGCCATGAACGCCGCCTGGAACGCCTGGGTGGTTCCCGGCAGCGCGCCGGTGCGCTGTACCGTCGAGGCGCGGCTGATGAACCCGCGCTACAAGGTTGAGATTAAAGTCATCGCGGCGATTTAAGGCGGTTCTTTATGCCCCGGGTCGCGCGGCGGCGCGTTTTTCAGGCCGGGCGGCGCCGTCATCCGGCGGTACGTCCTCGCAGGGCCGGCGTTTACAGCGCGCCGTCCTCGTCATCGTCATCCTGGTCCACGCCGTCGGCCAGGTCCCGGGCGCCGCGTTCATCGGCGGCGCGCTCGGCATAGGTGCGATCGTCGTCTTCATCGTCATCCCAGCGAATTGATACCCGTTCACCCGTATGGGTGGCGCGGATTTCATTGGATACCAGCCTGATGGCTTCGCCACTGCTCATGCCGTCGGCCATCAGGGCCTGGATGCGCTCAACGGCCTGCTGCTGCTGTTCGTGATTTAACGCTGGCATATCGGTCAGCATGCGTAATCTCCTGAGGGGTGGACGATGGGCTATTGTCTCACGCCGCCGCCATCGACGCCAATCAATGCGCTTTATGTTCGTCGCTGGAGCCGATATTATGCTGTTCGCACCCCGCCGGCGCGTATTGCCGGCACCCTGGACTGGATTACCTGGATCATAGTGTCGATATGCTGCCACATTTAACTGCGTTACCCTATCACCGCGACGCCGTTGCCGACCTGTTCGCCCCCTTCGCCGCCAGGCCCTGGTCTATGCTGCTGCACTCAGGCCATGCCAGCCATCCCGACAGCCGTTTTGATATCATGGTGGCCGACCCGGTGGCGACGCTGACCACCCGTGGCGCCACCACGGTGATTTGTCGCGAGGGTCGGTCGCATAACAGCAATGACGACCCCTTTACCCTGGTGCAGCAGGAGGTGGACCGCCTGGGGCTGCGCCAGGAGGCGCGGGACGATCTTCCGTTCCTGGGCGGCGCGCTGGGCCTGTTCGGCTACGATCTCTGCCGGCGGATTGAAACGCTGCCCTGCCATGCCCAACAGGATCTGGCCCTGCCGGACATGGCCGTCGGGCTGTATGACTGGGCGGTGATAGCCGACCATCTTCTTGGCCGCCTGACGCTGGTAAGCTACCGCGATCCGACGGCGCCAAAGGACCTGCTGTCGCCGCCGCCCCCCGCGCCCGGCTTGCCCTTTCGTTTAACCAGCGGCTGGCGTGCCAACATGACCCGCGCCGGATACGGCGAAAAGTTTCGCCGCATCCAGCATCATATCCAGGCCGGCGATTGCTACCAGATCTGCCTGGCCCAGCGGTTTTGCGCCGCATACGTCGGCGATGAATGGCAGGCGTTCCGCCATCTGCTTGAGCGTAACGCCGCGCCGTTTTCAGCGTTTTTACGCCTGCCGGGCCAGGCGATCATGAGCCTGTCGCCGGAGCGATTCCTGCGGGTTCGCCAGGGACAGATTCAAACGCGCCCCATCAAAGGCACGCTGCCGCGCCTGGCGGATGCGGAGGAGGATCGGCTGCAAGGGCAAAAGCTGGCGGCATCGCCCAAAGACCGGGCGGAAAACCTGATGATCGTGGATTTACTGCGTAACGATATCGGAAGGGTGGCCGTTCCCGGCAGCGTCCGGGTGCCGGAGCTGTTTGGCATCGAGACCTTTCCGGCGGTCCACCATATGGTCAGTACCATCACCGCGCTGCTGCCGCCCCATCGTACGCCGTGCGATCTGGTGCGCGCCTGTTTCCCCGGCGGCTCCATTACCGGCGCGCCGAAAATCAGGGCCATGACGTTGATAGATCAGCTTGAGCCGCAGCGTCGCAACGCCTGGTGCGGCAGTATCGGCTATCTGAGCCGCTGCGCGACCCTGGACACCAACATCGCCATTCGCACCCTGCTTACCGAACGGGGCAGCATTTTCTGCTGGGCCGGCGGCGGCATTGTCGCCGATAGCCAGGAGGAAGCGGAATATCAGGAGACCCTGGCCAAAGTCGCCAAAATCCTGCCGGCGCTGCTGGAGCTTAACCGGCCATGAACAGCGCTGAAAATACCCTGACGCTTGAGGATTTCATCACCCGCTTCCAACTGCAACTGCCGCAGCCCAACGAGCCGGCGCGCAACCTGCGCCGGGCGGCGGTATTGATACCTATCATTTGCCACCACCGGCCGACGGTACTGTTGACGCGCCGGGCGACGACATTGCGCAAGCATGCCGGCCAGGTGGCGTTTCCCGGCGGGGCGGCCGATGAGGAAGACGCGACCTTAATCGCCACCGCGCTGCGCGAGGCCCGGGAAGAGGTGGCCATACCGTCCTCGTCCGTCAGGATACTGGGGCAACTGCCGCCGGTAGACAGCAGCAGCGGTTTCCAGGTGACGCCCGTCGTCGGGCTGCTGGCGGCCGGCACCCGATACCGGGCAAGCCTCGCTGAGGTGGACGACATCTTTGAAATGCCGCTGCAGCAGGCGCTTTCTCTCGCCAGCTATACTCCCCTGCAAATCCAGCGCCGCGCCAAAAACCTGCGGGTGTATTTTTCCTGGTATCAGAGCCATATGGTCTGGGGCATGACCGCGCAGATTTTGTACCGGCTGGGCCAGCATATCCATCTCTAACCCCCACCCCTTTCCTGTTTTTCACCGCCTGTGCGGCGGTACCGCTGCCGCCCGCTTATGCCGCCGCGCGATCGCCATCACTGCCTTACGATAAAATGCTGTCAAAAACGTCATGAAAGGTTACAATCGACTGGTTTTAAGATTATAGCGAAATATAATCTCCAATTAATACTATATTATGGTTTTTTATATAATCACATCACCTATATAGGGCAGATATAAATAGCCCCAGCTGCGCGCGGACCGCATGGCCGCGGCCGCCTGGGCCGCAGGGGGCTTTCGGATTACCCAATGGCGGGATGACGCAGCCCGGTTTTGCCGGGATAAAGCGCATAGAGTCGGACGCCGTGCGCCGGGAGAAGGTTATTTTGGATTAGTTTTAATCATGCGAAAGCGCAAGCCGAAACCGGCATGAGTCATTACAATTAACTGCATTACCCGCGGGTATGCGTATTTTTTTCAGTTTTAAGGAGAGTCAACGTGATAAGCGTTTTCGACATGTTTAAAATCGGCATCGGCCCGTCCAGTTCCCATACCGTGGGCCCAATGAAAGCCGGTAAACAGTTCGTGGACGATCTCGTCGGGAAAGGGCTGCTCAATGATGTCACCCGCATCGCCGTGGATGTTTACGGCTCGTTATCGCTGACGGGCAAGGGACACCATACCGATATCGCCATCATCCTGGGCCTGGCGGGCAATCGCCCCGATACGGTGGATATCGACGCCGCGCCGGCCTTTATCCGCGACGTTGAGCAGCGCCAGCGCCTGGTGCTGGCCGGCGGGCCGCACGAAGTGGATTTCCCCCGCGAAGGCGGCATGGTCTTCCATGGCTCCTACCTGTCCCTGCATGAAAATGCCATGCGCATCCACGCTTTTGCCGGCGAACAGGTGATTTACAGCCAGACCTACTACTCGGTCGGCGGCGGGTTTATC
This sequence comes from Acerihabitans sp., assembly GCF_036398755.1. Lineage (NCBI taxonomy): Bacteria > Pseudomonadati > Pseudomonadota > Gammaproteobacteria > Enterobacterales > Pectobacteriaceae > Acerihabitans > Acerihabitans sp. The sequence continues at coordinate 42,063 of NZ_DASWOM010000069.1, forward strand.
GTTGATGAAGCGCACTTCGGCCAGCCGGTTATCGAAAAGATTAGCGTGCCGCATCCGTTCGCCAGCGCCCAGCAGCTGCTCGACCAATGCAAACAGACCGGCCTGTCGCTATCGGGGCTGGTGATGCTTAACGAGCTGGCGCTGCACGGCCGCGCCGATATCGACCGTTACTTCGCCGACATCTGGCAGACCATGCGCGCCTGCATCGATCGCGGTCTGAACACCGAAGGCGTATTGCCCGGTCCGCTGCGGGTGCCCAGGCGCGCGTCGGCGCTCAGGCGCATGCTGGTGTCAACCGATAAGCACTCCAGCGATCCCATGGTGGCGATAGACTGGGTGAATATGTTCGCGCTGGCGGTCAATGAGGAAAACGCCGCCGGCGGGCGGGTGGTCACCGCGCCGACCAACGGCGCCTGCGGCATCGTGCCCGCCGTGCTGGCCTATTACGATCATTTTATCGAGCCGGTTACGCCCGAGCTTCACCTGCGCTATTTCCTGGCCTGCGGCGCCATCGGCATTCTTTATAAGCTGAACGCCTCCATTTCAGGCGCCGAGGTGGGTTGCCAGGGGGAAGTGGGCGTCGCCTGCTCCATGGCGGCCGCCGGACTGACGGAATTAATGGGCGGCAGTCCCGAACAGGTATGCGTGGCGGCGGAAATAGGCATGGAACATAATCTGGGGCTGACCTGCGATCCGGTGGCCGGCCAGGTGCAGGTACCCTGTATCGAACGCAACGCCATCGCCTCGGTCAAGGCCATCAACGCCTCGCGCATGGCGCTGCGGCGCACCAGCGCGCCGCGCGTGTCGCTGGACAAGGTGATTGAAACCATGTACGAAACCGGCAAGGACATGAACGCCAAATACCGCGAAACCTCGCGCGGCGGCCTGGCCATCAAGGTACAGTGCGACTGATCTAACCCACACCACGGCGGGACCACCAATACCGCGCTCAAACCCGCCGTGTTCAAGGGAGAGCGTGCCAATGGGGTCGAAGCGGGCGTGGTTTTCCCGCCCGCCAGAGCGTGCCGACATCGCGTCCCTGCCCTGTTTACTCTTCCTCGTCCTCCACCGGCGGCGCCACCCGTTCAATACGCACCAGCTCGATGCGGTATTCCAACATTTGCAAAATCGTAAACCGCCACTGGCCCAACTCGATAACCTCGCCCACCACCGGCAGCTGATCCCGCTCGGCCAGCAGCAACCCCGCCAGAGAAGCGACATTCTCGTGACCCTGGGTAAATTCATCACTGTCCAGCGCCTGGCGCAGGGCGTGCAAATCAGTTCCGCCCTTGGCCAGCCAGGCATCCCCCTCCGCCACGATATCCGGCGTTTCGTCCTCGTCCGGGAACTCGCCGGCAATGGCTTCCAGCACATCCAATGGGGTAACCAGCCCCTGAATCACGCCAAACTCATTGGATACCACCACCAGGCTGCCCCGCGCCCGACGCAGCACCGCCAGCAGGTTCAGCACATCCAGGGTTTCCGGCACCACGATGGCCGGGTTTAACGCGGCATAGGCCCGCACGTCCTCGCCTTTATCCAACGCCACCATCAGCTCCTTGGCGCGGGCCACGCCTATCAACTGATCCAGCTCGCCGTCGCACACCGGAAACATACTGTGCGGCGTCGCCAGCAGCGACGCGCGTAATTCCTCCACAGAGCGCCGGCAGTCCACCCAGGATATTTCGTTACGCGGCGTCATAACGCTGCGCAGGGAACGCGACGCCAGCGATAATACGCCGGTAATCATATAACGCTCCTCGTCGGCAAACTCCGCCTTGGGTTCATCCGGCGTTTCCGCCTCCCTCTCCTCGCGCAGCCTCGGACCGCCCATTAAACGTAAAATAGCTTCGGCGGTGCGCTGGCGAATCGGCCCGCGCGACTGGTTCTTGATAAAATTACGCCGGGCAATCTGGTTGAACAGTTCAATCAGCACCGAGAAACCGATGGCCGCGTACAGGTAACCTTTAGGAATATGGAAGCCAAAACCCTCGGCAATCAGGCTCAGGCCAATCATCAGCAAAAAGCTCAGGCACAGCACCACCACGGTGGGATGGGCATTGACAAACCGGGTCAAGGTCTTGGACGCCAGCAGCATAATGCCCATGGCGATAACCACCGCGGTCATCATCACCGGCAGGTTGTTGACCATGCCGACCGCGGTAATCACCGCATCCAGGGAAAACACCGCGTCAAGGATCACTATCTGCACCACCACCGCCCAAAAACTGGCGTATCCGCGATTGGCGTCGTGCTGCACATCCTGGTTTTCCAGCCGTTCATGCAGCTCGGTGGTGGCCTTGAATAATAAAAACAGCCCGCCCAGCAGCAGGATCAGATCCCGCCCGGAAAAGCTGAACATGCCCACGCTCAGCAGCGGTTTGGTCAGCGTAACCATCCAGGAGATCAACGACAGCAGCCCTAAACGCATCAGCAGCGCCAGCGCCAGGCCGATAACCCGCGCCTTGTCGCGTTTTTTCGGCGCGACTTTTTCGGCCAGGATGGCAATGAACACCAGGTTGTCGATGCCCAGCACGATTTCCAGCAATATCAACGTCAGCAGGCCGACCCACAGGGTCGGGTCCATCAAGAATTCCATCTTTTGCTCCAGGTCCTGTTCCCATCGAAACGGCTTGATAATTCCAGATTGCCCGGCGCGCGGATAGGCCGGCCGCCGGGCGCAAGCGTCGTTGAACACGCGGTTTTTTTTCTCATCAAGGGCATGCGGGGGACAAATCTGATTCCCGGCGGTGCGGCAGGGCATAACCCGGCGCTGGCGCACAATGCCGGCGGGGCCTGGACGGGTAAAGCGGAAAACGATGCATCAGGGGTGAAGTTTTTTCGGTGACAGTCCATAGAGGGGGCTGCGGCCCATCGCTCCTTATCAAGTCGGACATTCAACTCTATCAGGTAAATCCGGGTACGCATAAAACTTTTTTTGTCTGCAAGTTGTCATCCGTGTCCTCTACACTGGTTTGTGAGCTCATTGTTTTCCTCATGCACAAATAACTGAGCGCCGTCACAATTTTTATTTTTTTACACACTAAAATAAATCGCGTTTAACCGCTATTGATTCACATCTCCACATGAATCGTTTCAACACACAGCGGACATCAAACAGGGTGGCTAATAAAAATACCTTGGTTAAGAAGTAAAACCGCCCGCGCTTTTTGGCATCAAACACGCCGGGCGGCCCACTTCTTAATCCAATTTGTTAACAGAGGAGGTATCAGTGAGTATTGCTATCATAATCGGCACTCACGGGTCTGCGGCCGAGCAGTTGCTTAAAACGGCTGAAATGATATTGGGCGCGCAGCAAAACGTCGCCTGGATTGATTTTGTTCCCGGGGAGAATGCTGAAACACTGATTGAAAAGTATACCGCGCGCATCGCGCAACTTGATACCCAGGAAGGTGTGTTATTTCTGGTTGATACCTGGGGCGGCAGCCCGTTCAACGCCGCCAGCCGTATTGTTGTCGATAAGGAGAATTACGAAGTCGTCACCGGCGTCAATATCCCCATGTTGGCGGAAACCTTTATGGCGCGTGACGACAACCCGGCGTTCGCCGAACTGGTGAGTGTCGCCGTGGAAACCGGACGCGCAGGCGTCAAGGCCCTCAAAGCGCCCGAACCGCAGACGGCCGAAGCCGCCGCCCCGATCGCCGCGCCGAAGCCGGCCGCCAAACCGCACCCGAACGCCGGCGGTCATATGACCATTGGCCTGGCGCGTATCGACGATCGTCTGATCCACGGTCAGGTGGCTACCCGCTGGACCAAGGAAACCAATGTCAAACGCATTATCGTGGTAAGCGATGAAGTCGCCGCCGATACCGTGCGCAAGACGTTATTAACCCAGGTCGCTCCTCCAGGCGTTACCGCACATGTGGTGGACGTGGCAAAGGCAATCCGCGTTTACGATAATCCGGCTTACGCCAAGGATCGCGTGATGTTTTTGTTTACCAACCCGACCGACGTTGAGCGCGTTGTGGAAGGCGGCGTCAAAATCACCACGGTCAATATCGGCGGCATGGCGTTCCGCCAGGGTAAAACCCAGGTTAACAATGCCGTATCGGTTGACGAGCAGGATATCGCCGCGTTTCGTAAGTTAAACGATCGGGGAATTGAGCTTGAAGTGCGCAAGGTCTCATCGGATTCGCCGCTGAAGATGATGGATTTAATAAATAAACTCGGTAAATAAATCGCCGGGAAAACTAACACTCACGAGCGTATCACTTTCCTGAAAAAAAGATTTACCGCTCTCTTACGATTGTCAGAGGAGAAGTACAATGGAGATCACCACGCTTCAGATTGTGCTGATTTTTATAGTGGCCTGTATTGCGGGCATGGGTTCAATTCTTGATGAGTTCCAGTTCCACCGTCCGCTGGTGGCATGTACGTTGATAGGCCTGGTGCTGGGTGATATGAAGACCGGCATCATCATCGGCGGTACGCTGGAGATGATTGCCCTGGGCTGGATGAACATCGGCGCCGCCGTGGCGCCCGATGCCGCGCTGGCGTCTATTATCTCCACCATCCTGGTTATTGCCGGCAACCAGAGCGTCGGCGCCGGTATCGCGCTGGCGATCCCGCTGGCCGCAGCCGGTCAGGTGCTCACCATTATCGTGCGTACCATTACCGTCGCCTTTCAGCATGCCGCTGACAAAGCCGCGGAAAACGGCAACCTCAGCGCCCTAAGCTGGATCCATGTCGGCGCGCTGCTGTTGCAGGCCATGCGTATCGCCATTCCGGCGGTTATCGTCGGGGTTTCCGTCGGTACCGACGCCGTCCACGCCATGCTCAGTTCCATACCGGAAGTCGTGACCAATGGCCTGAACATCGCCGGCGGCATGATCGTGGTAGTAGGTTACGCAATGGTCATCAACATGATGCGTGCCGGCTACCTGATGCCCTTTTTCTATCTTGGTTTCGTCACCGCGGCCTTTACCAACTTCAACCTGGTTTCCCTGGGTGTGATTGGCGTGGTCATGGCTGTCCTTTATATCCAGTTGAGTCCGAAATATAACCAGACCAACGGTGGAAATGGCGGCGCCGCCAAGGGCGTTAACGATCTTGATAATGAACTTGATTAATAGGTGAGCGAAATGGTCGATATAACAAATGCTCCAAAGAAACTGACTCCCGGCGACGTGCGTGCTGTCTTTATTCGCTCGAACCTTTTCCAGGGATCATGGAACTTTGAACGTATGCAGGCGCTGGGTTTTTGCTTCTCCATGGTGCCGGTGATCCGTCGTCTGTATCCTGAGAACAATGACGATCGCAAACAGGCGATTAAACGTCACCTGGAATTCTTTAATACCCATCCGTACGTGGCGGCGCCGGTATTAGGCGTGACCATGGCGATGGAAGAACAGCGCGCCAACGGCGCTCCCATTGACGATGCGGCCATCAACGGCCTGAAAGTGGGCCTGATGGGACCGCTGGCAGGCGTAGGCGACCCGATCTTCTGGGGTACCGTACGTCCGGTATTCGCCGCGCTCGGTGCCGGCATTGCCATGAGCGGCAGCCTGCTCGGTCCCCTGCTGTTCTTTATCCTGTTTAACGCCGTGCGTCTGGCAACCCGTTATTACGGCGTGGCCTACGGGTACAAAAAAGGCGTGGATATCGTTAACGACATGGGTGGCGGTTTCCTGCAAAAACTGACGGAGGGCGCCTCGATACTTGGGTTGTTTGTCATGGGGGCGCTGGTCAACAAGTGGACCCATGTGAATATTCCCATGGTGGTGTCGCGCATCACCGGTCCGGACGGCCAGACCACGGTTACCACCGTGCAAAGCATCCTCAACCAGCTGATGCCGGGCCTGGTGCCGCTGCTGCTGACCTTCGGGTGCATGTGGCTGCTGCGGCGCAAGGTGAACGCGCTGTGGATTATCGTCGGTTTCTTCGCCATCGGGATCTTCGGTTACTGGATCGGCCTGCTGGGTCTGTAACCGCCGTAGGTTGAACATTGTCACCCGAAACCGGGGCTAATCCCCCCGGTTTTTCATTTTTGCGAAGGAGTCAGGATGTCAGTTACCGATATGGTCCTGCTGGTTATCATTACGCTGGCATTGGCGTTCGCGCTGTTTGACGAGTTTGTCGTGGCGGGCATGCTTAAGGGCGGGACCCGGCTTAAAATAGGGCTTAAGCGTCAAAGCCGAATCGACGGCCTGATATTTATCGGTCTGGTGATGATTTTGGTTTACCAGAACATCACTAATAAAGGTACGGTCTTTACCACCACGTTATTATTAATTCTGGCCTTTATGGCGACCTACCTTGCTTATATCCGCCGGCCAAAATTGATTTTCAAAAACGACGGCTTTTATTATGCCAACGTTTTTATCCGCTACGCGCGGATTAAAAATATGAATTTATCCGAGGATGGCTATCTGGTCATAGATTTGGAGAAAAGAAGGCTGCTGATTCAGGTTCAGCATCTTGATGATCTGCAAAGGATTTATAATCATTTTCTTGAAAATAATTAATTGAGTTATACCCCTTTTTTCGCTGTTATTGCCGCCGACCGCCCGAGCGCTAGTGTTGATAACGGCGTTATTAACCCTACTCTTTATGTTCCTCAATAACCCTAAGATTCATGTTTTATTATGCTGTCGCTAATGACTTGCAGGCAAAAAGCTATTTTATTTTTGTGGTTGTTAATCGGTAAATACGATGTTATGGTTTTGCGGTCATTAGGGAGTAGCCGGTTTCCACCCTATCAGGCGGAAATGTCCGTATCAACATACTCGTTATATACACTGAATACTTCGGGCTGAAGGATTCAGTGTATACGCCATTAATTTGGCGTAAGCGTGGTGCGGGCGACCAAAGCGGTCGGCGAGACTATAGACACGACGAGCCATCGTGGGGTTGGGGTGATGGGGATGCGTGTTTATTGGCTCCCAGCCGAGGCGTTATCATCATGAACCTGTCCGCAACACTTATCCTGGCATTCGGCATGTCCATGGACGCGTTTGCCGCCTCCATCGGCAAAGGCGCCGTCCTGCATAATCCCCCTTTGCGCGAAGCGCTGCGCACCGGACTGATTTTCGGCGTGATCGAAGCCATTACGCCGCTGGTCGGCTGGTCGCTGGGACTGATGGCCAGCCGTTATCTCCTGGCGTGGGATCACTGGGTGGCGTTTACCCTGCTGGGCTGCCTGGGCATGCGTATGGTGGCGGGCGGCTTGCGACGGCAAACAGAAACCCCGCCGCGCGTGGGACAGCATAGCCTGAGGGTGCTGGCGACCACCGCGTTCGCCACCAGCCTCGACGCCATGGCGGTGGGCGTGGGGCTGGCGTTTCTGGAGGTCAATATCCTGCATACCGCAATCATTATCGGCCTGGCCACCATGATCATGGCCACTCTCGGCATGCTGCTTGGCCGCTTTATCGGCCCGTGGCTTGGCAAGAAAGCGGAAGTTATCGGCGGCGTCATCCTGATAGGCATCGGCTGCAATATCCTTTATGCCCATTTCGGTCAAGCCGCCCTGCCCGGCCTGTAGGCATGCTTAATCCTCCCGTCGCCAGGCGCGGATGATAAAATCGGTTTCGCAGTCAAAACGCGCCAGTCCGGTTAATCGCGCCGTGACGTCCGGCGTGGCGCGCCAGGCAAACGGCGTCATTTGCAACAGGCTGCCCGCGGCCTCGCCGGTCAGCGCCATGTCGTAGCCCAGGCTCTCGGTCGCCAGTCCGCTAAAGCCGGGGAACTGCTCATCCTTTAGCGGATGCAGCGCCACCTGCGGGTAGATGCAGGCCTTCAACTGGTAAAGATGACGGGGTCCGGGCGCCACCGTGACCACCAGTCCGCCGGGCTTGAGGACGCGATACATTTCAGCGGGATTGCAGGGCGCGTAGATACGTAATATGCCGCCGAGCAACCGGTCGACAAACGGCAGGCGCTGGCTGGACGCGACGCAAAAGCGTGCCTGCGGATACCGCTTCGCCGCCAGTCGCACCGCCGTTTTAGCGATATCCAGCCCATAGACTTGCCTCCCTTGCGCACGTTGCGCAATCGTCGCCGCCAGGGCCTGAGTGTAGTAGCCCTCGCCGCAGCCGATATCCAGCCAGTCGCCGCCCGGTGGTTCCGCCAGGTCGCTTATCAACGCCATCACCCGGTCGCGCATCGGCTGGTAATAACCGGCATCCAGAAAGGCGCGGCGGGACCGCATCATCTCCAGGTTATCACCCGGCACCCTGCTGCGCTTGAACTGCACCGGCAGCAGATTGACATACCCCTCGCGGGCGCAGTCAAAGCGATGCCGTTGGGCGCAGCACCAGTCATTATCGATGCGCGTGAGCGGCAGGTGGCAAAGGGGGCATTGATAGCAGGGCATAACCGGTTCCGGACGTAAACGCAATCAGGTGCGCATCTTACCGCAAATCCGCGCCGCCGGCAGCGGGAATGTCACCCCGGCGCCTCAGGAGGCGCCGTTGCCCGGCCGGGACGCGGCCACCAGACGATTGCCGTCTTCCGGCAACGCGTCTGGCTCCACGTTCATGATGCGCAGCACCTCCGCCATAATGGTGCTGAAGACCGGCGCCGACACCGCGCCGCCATAATACTTGCCCCCCTGGGGATTATTTATCACCACCACCAGCGCGAAACGCGGCCGGCTGGCCGGCGCGATGCCGGCGGTATAGGCGATATATTTATCAACGTAATGGCCGTCGGGACCGATTTTTTTGGCGGTGCCGGTTTTCACCGCCACCCGGTATCCCCTGACGGCGGCTTTGATGCCGCCGCCGCCCGGCAGGGCGACGCTTTCCATCATATGTTTCACTTCATGCACCAGGGCCTGATCCATCACGCGCTGGCCGACCACCGGCGGGTCGATACGGGTTATGGATAATGGCCGGTACATGCCGTCGCTGGCGATGGTGGCGTAGACCCGCGCCAGTTGCACCGGCGTGACCATCAGGCCATAACCGAAGGAGAACGTCGCGCGATCCAGCTCGCCCCAGCGCTGGCGATGCGGCATCAGCCCCGCGCTCTCGCCGGTCAGGCCCAAGTCCGTGGGCTGGCCCAGGCCGAACCCGCGATAGGTATTGAGCAGGGCGGTCACCGGCATCGCCAGCGCCATGCGCGAGACCCCGACGTCGCTTGATTTTTGCAGGATACCGGTCAGGGTCAACTGCGGATAAAACGCCACGTCGCGGATCAGGTGGCCGTCTAGGGTATAGGGGTGGGTATCAAGCAGCGTGTCGGGCTTGACGATCCCCTGCTTGAGCGCCGTCATCACCACCATGGGTTTTACCGTCGATCCCGGCTCAAAAATATCGCTGATGGCGCGATTGCGAAAATCGTCTTCGTTGTCGCCGGCGCGGTTGTTCGGATTGAAGGTGGGATAACTGGCCATGGCCAGGATTTCCCCGGTATTGACATCCACCAGTACCGAAGCGCCGGAATCCGCCTTATTGAAGGCCACCGCGTTGCTTAACGCCTCTTCGGTTTCACGCTGTAGCCGCAGGTCGATGCTCAGCGCCACGTTATGCGCGGGGGAACTGTCGGTCGTGGAGAGCGTTTCCACCACGCGGCCAAAGCGGTCCTTGCGCACCACCCGTTGTCCGGCCACGCCGGTCAGCAGACGGTTAAAGCTTTTTTCGATGCCCTCAATGCCCTGATCGTCGATATTGGTAAAACCCACCAGGTTGGCCGCCGTTTCCCCCGCCGGATAAAAGCGCCTGGACTCTTCTTTAAAATAAATGCCGGGCAGCTTCAGCTGCTTGACATAATCAGCGACGTTCGGCTCGATTTGGCGCGCCAGGTAGATAAAGCGCATATGGGGGTCGTGATTTATACGCGAGGCAAGTTCATTAAAGGGCAGATTGACCGTCTGCGCCAACGCCTGCCAGCGGGTGGACTCGGTCATCCCGCCCTTTTGCGCCACCTCGTACGGGTCGGCCCAGATGGCGTCGACGGGAACGCTGACCGCCAGCGGCTGACCGTTGCGATCGGTTATCATACCCCTGGGGATCGGCGTCTGCTCCACCCGCAGCGAGCGCATGTTCTGCTGGGCCACCAGGTTATCCGGTTTGATGACCTGCAGCCAGCCGATGCGAATCAACAACACCGCCAGGATAGCCGAAATGCCGATGCACATCAGGCCATAACGCCACTGAATGAAATTCTGCTTACCCTGACCAGGCTTCGTTTTCACGCTATTCTCTTACGGCTATTTTTATTATCTGACGCATTAGAACCGATCCATCGGATCATTAGCGCAAAAACAATGCTACAAGCCTTACTAATTTGCAACAAAGCGCAAATTTCCCCCTGCCTGGCCGCGAATTGTATATTTGTTACAAACAGCGGCGAAAGGATAAGGTAAAATAACGCTACTCTACCCTTTTCATTGCGGGACTTTGTCGCAGGATACTATGACAGCTTATTCTCATCTGATTGACGGCGTCGCAGGCATAAGGCACGGTTTTGGCGATAAAACCCACATGATGCCGGAGGCATTGCTGCCCTGGCAAGAAACCCTGGCGGTAAAAAAACAGGTACACGGTATTCATATCCACCGGGTGGAAGGGCCTGCCGAGCAGTGCGGACCGGCGGATGGCGTATTGACCTCCACCCCCGGCGTACTGCTTAGCGTGTTGACCGCCGATTGCCTGCCGCTACTGTTCGCCCGTCGCGACGGCAAGAGGATCGCGGCGCTGCACGCCGGCTGGCGCGGGCTGCTGGCGGGCATTATCGAAGGCTTTGCCGACATGCTGGCCAAGGATGATGACCCGGCGGACTGGGTCGCGGCCATAGGCCCGTCGGCCCGGCCCTGCTGTTATGAAGTCGACGAGGGCCTGGTGGAGGATTTTTTAGCGCGCCTGCCCATACCTGGGGCTATTGTCAATCCGGCGTACCGGCGCCTGGATTTGGCCGCTATCGCCCGTTACAAGCTTAACGCGGCGGGATTCCAGGCGGTGGACGATATCGGGCATTGCACAATTTGCGCCACCCGCGAGGAAGAGGCGGGAACGCCGGCGGAGCATCACTTCGCCTACACCAGCTATCGTCGCAACAGTAAAAAGCGCGCCCTTGATCCCGCCTATCCGACCATCAGCGGCCGCAATCAACATTCTGGATTGGTCATTTTGCCCTGATGAGCGTTAAACCACGATTACGCCATCATGAGGCCGGCGTCGCGGCGCGTGCGGAAAACCAGGATAACGGGAAGCATTGGGACAGGCGCCAGGCGCATTTTTAAACACCCTGCCAGTGGGGTACTGGCAGGGGGAATTACATGTCATCCATCAGCCAAATGGCCGATTACCGCCGGGGCGGAGCGGATTACAGAGCAGTTACGTTAACTGCTGAAGGGCCTTTTTGGCCATCCTGGATTTCGAATTCTACGTTCTGGCCTTCGGCCAGAGTTTTGAAGCCGTTACCCTGAATAGCGGAGAAGTGTACAAACACGTCTTTGCTGCCGTCGGCCGGAGTGATAAAACCAAAACCTTTAGACTCGTTGAACCACTTCACTTGACCTTTGATCTTTGCCATCTTGCATATTTCCTTTGGAGTGTTTAAATCGCCCTGGGGCGAGACAGAGACAAACTGGAGTCGTTACTGCTTGAGGCACTAAGATTAGGATCGGCAGAGAAGCGGTATGCAACGATATCGTCTTTACGCAAAACTTCTTTACTGAAAATGCCATTCATATACAGAACTGTACCTCGTTTTACCCAAATGCGTTATCACATACTCTGT
>NZ_DASWOM010000070.1:0-10322 GCF_036398755.1 Acerihabitans sp.
AACCGGGCCGGTGCATCACGGGGGCATGGGCGCCGGAAGGCATCGCGCAGCGACGCGCGACCTGCCGGGCGCGGGGAAGTCAAGAAGGGGCTCGCGTGAGCCCCTTCTTGTCGCTTGCCGGCACCCGGCAATACATATAAACACCGCACGCACGGCAAGCGAAACCCCCTGCCTCGGCGCCATAAACCACCACGCCCGCCACCAGCAATCCCCCACCGCCGCCAAGACGATTACAGCGCGCGCCGGCCCGCCCGCCGGCCGAATACCACGGCGGCAAAGCCCAACAGCAGCGTCAGCACCCACAGCGGCCAGTCGCCAAATCGCGCATAGGGCGTCAGCCCGGTCGTCGGCGTCACCCGCGCGCTTAACACGTCGCGGGTAAACTGCGGCAACATCGCATCAATGGCGCCATCGGCGCCGATCACCGCGGTAATACCATTATTGGTACTGCGCAGCAACGGGCGTCCCAACTCCAGCGCGCGCATGCGCGCCATCTGGAAATGCTGCCACGGGCCTATGGAATGACCAAACCACGCATCATTGGAAATGGTCAGCAGGAAATCGGTATCCGGCCGGAAGTTATCACGCACCTGCGAGCCGAGCACAATCTCATAACAGATAGCGGCGGTCAGCCTCATGCCGGCGACGCTCAGTTGGGGCTGGATATAATTGCCGCGGCTAAACGACGACATCGGCAGGTTAAACAGCGGCGCCAGGGGACGCAGCAGGCTCTCCAGCGGCACAAACTCGCCAAAGGGCACCAGATGGTGTTTGGCATAGCGGTTCGGGCTGGGGTAGCGGTAAGGCGTCGGCTCCCCCAACACCAGGATACTGTTAAAATAACTATAACCCGACGCTGTCCTGCGGGTGTCGATAATACCGGTCACCAGACTGGTACGCTCTTCCCGCAGCAGCCCATCAAGCTCGGTCAGGAACGGCGCCTGGGAGGTTTCGTCATCCGGAATGGCCGATTCCGGCCAAATCACCATCTGCGCCTTGCCCAGGAACGGCCGGGTATGGCTCAGGTATACATCAAGCGTCGGGCGCACCTGATCGGCCTCCCACTTCAGCGATTGAGCGATATTGCCCTGCACCATGGCGACGTTCACCGCCCTGGCGTCCTGCGGGGCATACCAATGCAGGCTGCGCAGCGGCCAGGGCAGCAACAGCAGCGCCAGCGCGCAGATGCCGGCAACAGGCGCGCGCAGGGCCACGGCGGCCACCGCCAGGCCGCTTACGGCCATCAGGATAAAAGTCATGGACTCGACGCCGAACAGCGGCGCCAGCCCCTTTAGGGGGCCGTCGATCTGCGTGTAGCCGAATTGCAGCCAGGGCAGGCCGGTCATCACCCAACCGCGCAGGAATTCCGTGACCTGCCACAGCACCGGGGCGCCCAGCGCCAGCCGCCATAGCGAGGTGCGCGGCCAGATACGCGCCAGCACGCCGCTAAACAGCATCGGGTACAGCGCCAGGTATGCCGCCAGCAGCGCGACCAGGCTGATATTTACCGGGCCGGGCAGCCCGCCGAACTGGGCGATGCTGACATAAATCCAGTTCATGCCGGTGCCAAACAGCCCGAATCCCCAGAAAAAACCGAGCCAGGCGGACTGCCGCACCGTGCGGTTAAGGGTAACCGCCAGTAAACCGGCCAGGGACACCAGCGCCGCCGGCCAAAAATCATAAGGTGAAAATGCCAGGGTACCGCAGGCGCCGGTCAACAACGCCAGCAATGCGCGTACCCACTGGCGCTCAAGTCGCAATGCGCTCGCCATGTAAGGTTTATTCTTCCATTATCGGTTGGGGTGAGTCGTCGGGGATTTTAACATGGACCTGGATGATACGCCGGCTGTCGGCCATGGCGACCTTAAAAATATAACCATCTATTTCAATGGTTTCACCACGGGCCGGCAGATGACCGAAGGCTTGCATCACCAGCCCGCCGATGGTATCCACTTCCTCGTCGCTGAAGTGGGTGCCGAAGGTTTCGTTAAAATCCTCAATCGGCGCCAGCGCGCGGATGGTGAAGGTATGACGATTAAGCTGGCGGATATCCCGATCTTCCTCGTCATCATATTCATCCTCGATCTCGCCGACGATCAGCTCCAGGATGTCCTCAATGGTGACCAGGCCGGATACGCCGCCGAACTCGTCAATCACAATGGCCATATGGTAGCGCTGGGAGCGGAACTCCTTGAGCATGCGATCGACGCGCTTGCTTTCAGGCACCACCACGGCGGGGCGCAACACTTTATCCATGCTGAACGGCTGCGAATCGCTGAGCATAAACGGCAGCAGATCCTTGGCCATCAGGATCCCCTCGATATGATCCTTGTCTTCGCTTATCACCGGGAAACGGGAATGCGCGGATTCGATAATCACATCCAGGCACTCTTCCAGCGACTGGTTGTTTTTCAGGGTCACGATTTGCGAACGCGGGATCATGATATCCCGCACACGCTGCTCGGCGATATCCATAACGCCTTCGAGCATATCGCGGGTATCGGGATCGATCAGTTCGTTTTGTTCGGAATCACGGATAAGCTCCAGCAAATCATTACGATTTTTTGGCTCACCGTGAAACAGCTGATTAAGGATAAGGGTAAAAAAGCCCTTTTTGGGACTGGGGCTGTCGTTGCTTTGCGAATGGTCGTCGCTCATGGCGTTTAGTTAATTTCACTCGTAGTGGATAAGTGGATCGTATAAACCGGCCCCACTCCGGGACCGGCGTCGTTTATCAGTCGTCTTTTTCGTTCAGATAGGGATCGGGGTAGCCTAAAGCCTGCATGATGTCGGCCTCCAGCGCCTCCATCTCCTCGGCTTCATCATCCTGGATATGATCATACCCTAGCAGATGCAGACAGCCGTGGACAACCATATGCGCCCAGTGCGCCTCCGGCGGCACTTCCTGCTCGACGGCCTCCCGTTCCACCACCTGGCGGCAGATGATCAAATCCCCGAGCAGGGGCAGCTCCACCTGCGGCGGGGCTTCAAAAGGGAACGACAGCACGTTGGTGGGCTTGTCCATGCCGCGGTAGGTCAGGTTGAGTTCGTGGCTTTCCGCCTCGTCCACCAGGCGGATAGTCACCTCGGCCTCGTCCTGAAACTGCGGCAGCACCCCTTCCAGCCAATGCATAAAGATTGCTTCATCGGGCAAGCCGGCCGGATCGGCGCAGGCTACCTGTAAATCAAGGATGACGCCGCTCATTTGACCGGCTCCTGGTTATCGCCCGAGGCGGGCGGAGTCTGCGCGTTGTAAGCGGCCTGCGCTTCACGCCGGCGCTGTTCGCCCAGCGCGTCTTTACGTTTCTGATCGGCCGCTTCCCAGGCCTCATACGCCACCACGATGCGCGCCACCACCGGATGGCGCACCACGTCCTCGCTATGGAAGAAGTTAAAGCTGATTTCCTCCACGTCGGCCAGCACTTCGATGGCGTGGCGCAGGCCGGATTTGGCATTGCGCGGCAGGTCGATCTGGGTGATATCGCCGGTAATGACCGCTTTGGAATTAAAACCGATGCGCGTCAGGAACATCTTCATCTGCTCGATGGTGGTGTTCTGGCTTTCATCCAGGATGATAAAGGCATCGTTGAGGGTGCGTCCGCGCATATAGGCCAGCGGAGCGACTTCAATGACGTTACGCTCAATCAATTTCTCCACCCGCTCGAAGCCCAGCATCTCGAACAGCGCGTCATACAGCGGACGCAGGTAGGGGTCGACCTTTTGGCTGAGATCGCCGGGCAGGAAGCCGAGTTTTTCACCGGCCTCGACCGCCGGACGGGTCAGCATGATACGGCGAATTTCCTGGCGCTCCAGGGCATCCACCGCCGCCGCCACCGCCAGATAGGTTTTACCTGTACCGGCCGGGCCGACGCCAAAGGTAATGTCGTGATCGAGAATATGGGCGATATACTGCGCCTGGTTCGGCGTGCGGGGTTTGATAATGCCCCGTTTGGTCTGGATATTCACCGCCTTGCCAAAATCCGGCACGCTCTCGGCGGTTTGTTCCAGCACCCGGCTCTCTTTAATGGCCAGATGGATTTTTTCCGGTTCGATATCGGCTATCACGCCGCGCACCGGGGCCGTATCCACATAGAGCGTCAGCAGGATCCTGGCGGCGGCCTCGACGCAAAGCGCGGTGCCGACCAGTTTGAAGACGTTGTCGCGGCGGTTGATTTCAATGCCCAAGCGGCGCTCAAGTTGTTTGATATTGTCATCGAACGGCCCGCAGAGGCTCATTAAGCGCTTATTATCCGCAGGCTCCAGCATGATTTCTTTAGTGTCGACGTTCAAACTTTTCCTCTGGGCCCTTCAGGCCATGTTAGGGAGTAGATTAAGACTGACATATTCATAAATGAAGTAAACCGGCGCCAGCGTCAAGGACGCGGATCGTTAAATCAATATGGGGGCACGATAAGTGAAAAGCAACCGGGGAGGCAACGCAAGAACCGGGTGGCGGGGGAGGCCGCCCGGTTACGGACCGGGCGGGCATCACGGCTGGAAGGTGCCGACGCCGAGTTCATTTTCTTTGCGGGTGCGCGCAATCACCGATGCCGGGCTTTCACTGACGCGCAGGCCCATCTGATCCTCGGTGCGCACGACCACGCCGCGCAGCGAGTTGGGATTGACATCGACGATCTCGACATCGACAAACTTGCCGATCATGCCCGGCGTGCCTTCAAAGTTCACCACGCGGTTGTTTTCGGTACGGCCCGCCAGCTCCATCACGCTTTTGCGCGAGGTGCCTTCCACCAGGATGCGCTGGATAGTGCCCATCATCTGGCGGCTGAACTGCATCGCCTGCAGGATGATGCGCTGCTGCAGGATATGCAGCCGCTGCTTTTTCTCGTCCTCGCCGACGTCGTCCACCATGTCCGCCGCCGGGGTGCCGGGTCGCGCGGAATAGATAAAACTGTAGCTGGTGTCGAAATTGACATCGGCAATCAGCTTCATCGTTTGCTCAAAGTCGTCCTGGGTCTCACCCGGGAAACCGATGATGAAATCGGAGCTTATCTGGATACCGGGGCGCGCCTTGCGCAGCTTGCGGATGATGGATTTGTATTCCAGCGCCGTATGGGCGCGTTTCATCATGGTCAGGATGCGATCCGAGCCGCTTTGCACCGGCAAATGCACGAAGCTGACCAGCTCCGGCGTATCCAGGTACACCTCGATGATATCGTCGGTGAATTCGATGGGGTGGCTGGTGGTGAAACGCAGGCGATCTATGCCGTCGATGGCCGCCACCAGGCGCAGCAGCTCCGCGAAGGTACAGATATCGCCGTCGAAGCTGGCGCCGCGATAAGCGTTGACGTTCTGCCCCAGCAGATTGACTTCGCGCACGCCCTGGGACGCCAGTTGGGCTATCTCGAACAGGATATCGTCGCAGGGACGGCTGACTTCCTCGCCGCGGGTATAGGGCACCACGCAGAACGAACAATATTTATTGCAGCCTTCCATAATGGAGACGTAGGCGGTGGGCCCCTCGGCGCGGGGTTCCGGCATCCGGTCGAATTTTTCGATTTCAGGGAAGCTGATATCCACCACCGGGCTGCGCGTGCCGCGCACGTGGTTTATCATTTCCGGCAAGCGGTGCAGGGTCTGCGGCCCGAATATAATATCAACATAATGGGCGCGCTCGCGGATATGCGCCCCTTCCTGGGACGCCACGCAGCCGCCGACGCCGATAATCAAATCCGGATTGGCTTCTTTCAGCGCCCGCCAGCGGCCCAACTGGTGGAACACCTTCTCCTGCGCCTTCTCGCGAATGGAACAGGTATTGAGCAGCAGCACGTCCGCTTCTTCGGCGTTGTCCGTCAACTGGTAGCCGTGGGTGCTGTCCAGCAGGTCGGCCATCTTCGATGAATCGTACTCGTTCATCTGACAGCCCCAGGTTTTGATATGCAGTTTTTTTGTCATCGGCTTGCCATTACTTTATGCATTATTTTAGGGTGCGAAAAAGCCCTTGGGCTCATGCAGGGCGCGTATTGTAATCCTTTGGCGTTGTCGTGACCAGTGGGCTGAGCCGCCGGCCCTCTTTCATAATGAAAAATTGCGGTACACTAAGCAAATGTTTAATCACTGACACAAGCATAGCCGAGATGAACACAAACGAAACAGCCTATGATGCGGTGGTGGCGGGGGGCGGCATGGTCGGCGCCCTGGCGGCGTTGATGCTGGCGCAGGGCGGTTTACGGGTGATGGTGCTGGACCATGCCCTCCAGGCGGAGCCCCGGCCGGATACACCGCCGGATTTGCGCGTTTCGGCTATCAGCTGCGCGTCGGCGGAGTTGCTGCGCCGGGTGGGGGCGTGGGATCGTATCGATTCCCATGTCCGCGTCCCCTATCGCCGCCTCGAGACCTGGGAGTGGGCTCAGTCCCGGGTCTCCTTCGACGCCGCGGCGCTGCATCTGCCCGAACTGGGCTTTATGGTGGAAAATATCAGGCTGCAGCGCGCGCTGTGGCAGGCGTTTGCCGGCTGTGGCAACCTGACGCTGCGCGCGCCGGCCGCCCTGGCGGAAATGCGCCATGACGGCGGCGGCTGGCGCCTGACGCTTGATAATGGCGATCGCGTGGGCGCCCGGCTGCTCATCGGCGCCGACGGGGCGCAGTCAAAGGTGCGGCAGTGGGCGGGCATCGGCACCATCGGCTGGCAATATCGCCAGTCGTGCATGCTGATAACCGTGGCATGCCCCTATGGTCAGCAGGATGTCACCTGGCAGGAATTTACCCCCGACGGTCCCCGGGCGTTTTTGCCGCTTTATGATAACTGGGCGTCGCTGGTATGGTATGACCGCGCGGCGCGCATCCGCCAGCTGCAGGCTCTGCCGCCCGCCGCCCTGGAGCGCGAGGTGCAGGCCGCCTTTCCCTCACGCCTGGGCGCGGTGAAAGTGCATGCGGCGGGCGCCTTCGCGCTGGTGCGCAGCCACGCCAGGGATTATGTGCGGCCGGGACTGGCGCTGATTGGCGACGCGGCGCATACCATTAATCCTATGGCGGGGCAGGGCGTAAACCTGGGCTTTCGCGACGCCGAGGCGCTGGCCTCGGTGGTATTGGGCGCGCGCGAACATGATGAACCCTGGGACGAGCTGCGCATTCTGAAGCGTTACCAGCACCGCCGCTACGGCGATAATCTGCTGATGCAAAGCGGCATGGATCTCTTTTATGGCGCCTTCAGCAACAGCCTGCCGCCGGTCCGGCTGGCGCGTAATCTCGGCCTGATCCTGGCCCAGCGCGCCGGCCCGCTGAAAGTCCGGGCGCTGAAATATGCCCTGGGTCTCTGACTGGCGGTAGCGTCGGGCGTTGGCAGCATAAAAATGAGCAATATATTGCTCATTTTTTTCATTTGAGATTTTTTTGAGCAAAATAATTCCCATTTCAAAAAAGTTAGCGCTAAAATGAGCAAAATATTGCTCATTGAAGGTGTCCATGAAATTGACTATTGAAATTTTTGTCGAAGGAAGATGGCAGGACGCCGCGTCTATCACATTTTCCGAACCTGACCAAGGACGCGCGAGTTTAACGTTACTCGGTTACGCGTTTGATTATGCGCTGGAATTCATGGAACGGGATGATGAGCATGCCTGTAGTATCAATTTGCCTGCGGTACTCATGGAAAACTACCGATCAAGGCCGTGGTTTACTTTCCTCGACGATATTATTCCCTCTGGGGCCAGTCGGCGATATTGGGTAAATCAATTAGGATTACAAGGCCTGCCGTCAAACCAACAAGATAGCGCTCTGTTGCGGTCAGGCGTTATTGCTCCCGTGGGAAATATGCGCATTAAGGAATCCTTAACCGATTTACCCGCGGTTAAACAAATTAATCAAATTCGGTTTACCGTACAGGATGTGGCCGAGCGGAATACTGATTTTTTAGAATACGCACAACAGATGGGCGCGGCGGGCGGTGGCGCCACTGGCGCTGGAGGGGAGGCGCCAAAACTATTATTACGTTGCTCCGCCAACGATGAAATCTGGATCGATACTTTTCAGGATGACGACCAAAATCCAGATCAACATTTTTTAGTAAAATTTCCACGCGCTAATCGCAGTGCGATCGATTGTGATATTTTGCGCGCAGAATTTCATTATTACCAAGAACTCAATGCCCTAGGCATGGATACGATTAATACAACAAATATGAGGCTCATCGAGGGCGGCCTTTATCCATCGCTTTGGCTACCGCGTTTTGATGTGGGTTTTTATCATGGAAAACGTCAGTTATTCGGGCTAGAGTCCGTTTATTCTGTATTGGATAAAGCGCCGGGCAGCCCGCTTAATCATTTTGTGGTCATTCGCGAATTAACAGCCAAGCTCAAACGGCAACATCGCGTTGTAGAGTTAAATGAGCCATTCGATGTTCAATCTTTTGTTATCGAACTGGTAAAACGGGATTTTCTGAATGTTATCTTCGGCAACTCTGATAATCACGGCGGGAATACCGCGTTAATCAAACGGCCTGAAGGCATTTGGCTGGCGCCGATTTATGATTTTGCGCCGATGAAAGCCGATCCAGAGGGCATAGCACGAAGCACTCAGTGGGGGGCGCCCTTTGAAATGGGAGGGCGTTTTCAATGGCAGGATATCGCATTGGAACTTGCCGATGTAGCGAATCCGGAACGGCTCATGGAAGAGCTTCAACTCATCGCGCGAAAGTTGGTCGGGCTTAAAGCACGCCTGGTTAAACGTGGAGTGCCGGACAGCATAATCGCTATGCCCGTAATGAGATTTGACCACATCGATCGGCAACTTGAAAACTGGCGGTTATTATGAAAAAACTTTCTCCTGAAGAACGGGAGGCGCTGTTGCTGCATATGATTACCGAACTCTTCAACGAGCAGATAACGCCAGGGCAAGTATTACATCAGCTTCGTAAAGGCGTACTTGGCATGTCCCAAGAACGCTATGCCTTATTGGTCAATATCAGCCGTCGTACTCTATCCGATATCGAACGAGACCAGGGCAGCCAGTCGTTATCGGTATTAAACCGGGTATTTAAGCCGCTTGGCCTCAAGATAGGCTTATTGCCGCGCAGTCAGCATTTGATGCGCGCGCTGCTGCCGGATGGACCAAAGGACGCTTAGGCGATCTTATCCGGCGGGCTTTCCATGCCGGACGGCACGGAAAGCCCGCCGGTGCCTGCGCCTGCGCCTGCGCTTAAGCGATAACATCGGCGTGGACAATCAGCCGGAATGGCGCTTTCCCCTGCATGTCCCGCTAAGCGCCGGGCGGGCCGGCGCAGGTGGGCGTTACATCGCCAGGATTTTCTCTTTTTGCACGCTGAATTCCTGATCGCTTAAAATGCCGCGTTCCTTCAGCGCCGCCAGCTTTTCCAACTGGGTAATCACGTCATACTGCGGACGGGCGCTTGCCGCTTGCCGCAAGTCCGGCTGCTTGCCGAGATTGTCCCGCGCGATATTCACCATATTGGTAAACGGGGTAACCGCGCCTTTCATCACATTCTCGATGGTATAGTTTTGGCCCGCGGTGCTCAGGGTAATGCTGCCGGTCATCATTTTGGTGCGCCCGCTTACGGAAACCACGCCCGCCAGGTCGACAGAAACCTGCTTAAGACCGTAAACCATACCTTTATCCAGAAAAATAATCCGGTAGTTGGTCAAGGTAATCAGCCAGGTATTGCCGCCCATCAGGCCGGAGGCGACCGCGAGCGGTGTTTCATCGTCGGCCAGGATCGCCGGCAGATGGTAAAATTCTTTTTTCGTGCCGAAGGGCATATCGCCCACCAGCTTGGCCAGGCGCTTATATTCTATCTTTAACTCTTCAATACTTGCTGTTTTAAAGTTAATCATCATTGAGTCCCAATGAATAATGGTCAATTTATCAATTAATTGTGCTCGAATTTACCTTATGTTGCGCACAATCAAAGGCGAGAACAGCTCCCTGAAACCTGTCTATTTAAACGGCTAGCCTAGACAACGATCTTTATGTTAACGACACCAGAGGCCGTTTCCCGCGCGCAATCGTCGGCGATTGTGCACTTAACAATATGACCGATACCATGATCTGGGATTGCTTGCGCCGCGTTTAGTTGCAAATAAATTAGGATAAACCTGATATTTTCACAACGCGTGATAACCGGCTGATACCCTGGAGGGGAGAAAAGGGGGGAAAGCATGGAAACGAACATAAGAAAACGGGGCGATGTCTTGCGACAATCGCCCCGTTTACCGCTGCTTGCGCAGTCTTTGTATGGCTGGGGTACCAGGATTCGAACCTGGGGTGGCGGAATCAGAATCCGCTGCCTTACCGCTTGGCGATACCCCAAAAATGTGGTGGCTACGACGGGAATCGAACCTGTGACCCCA
>NZ_DASWOM010000071.1:0-4485 GCF_036398755.1 Acerihabitans sp.
GGATAACCTCGGCGGCGCCGCCAACCCGCTGCTTACCGGCATTATTCTGGCCCACGCCCCGCCGGCCACGTTATTCCTGGTGCTGGTGCTGGCCATGCTGGCCAGCCTTTGGTTGTTCCACCACGGCTTTCGCCATACCCGTCGGGCGCGTTCCGTTACCGGTAGCGAGGGGGGGTAAATACGCTGACGGCGGGGGCTGGCTTGTGGCTGGTTGGTGAGTTTATGTCGCTTCGGCGGGATTTCGCTTGCGGCTGGCGGTTTTGTGTAGGCCGCTTCGGCGGGATTTCGCTTGCGGCTGGCGGTTTTGTGTAGGCCGCTTCGGCGGGATTTCGCTTGCGGCTGCTTGGTGAGTTTATGTCGCCCCGGCGAGGTTTCGCTTGCCAAGCGTTCGGTGGGCATATGTAGCGCCGGGTGCCGGCAAGCGACAAGGAGGGTGGACCGCGCCACCCTCCTTGACCTCCGCGCGTCCGGCAGGTCGCGCGTCGCTACGCGATGCCTTCCGTCGCCCATGCCCCCGTTATGCACCGGCCCGGTTAGCGCTCCCGGCGCCACCGGGCCTTTCGCCGCTCCCAGCGGCTCATGCCGGGGTCACAGGCAACGTCAGCGCGCTCTATGCCGGAATATATGTCGCTGTTTGCTCTATATTTTATGAAGCGATTGCGGCGCTGATGTTTCACCATTTCAGTGAACAGAAAGCAGTAAGAAGTAAGAAGTAAGAAGTCATTTGTGAGCAGTGGGCAGTGGGCAGTGGGCAGTGGGCAGTGGGCAGAAAGATGTACGCGATAATATATTAAATATCAATAACTAAGTAATGAACATCGTTCATTCAAGCTGTGCCGGCGCTCCAAAATCAATTCTGATATTGTTCCCGGTAGGTTCATAGCGCGAAGAACCGCAAAAAACTATTTTCTTGCAGACGATGGTGTTGACGTTGTGCCGGCATAGAGTGCGCCGGCGGCGCGCGTCACGGCTGGATGAGCCGCCGGGAGCGGCGAAAGTCCGGCTTGCGTCTGGAACGCATGCCGGACGGTCCAACAGCCGGGATGCTGCGCTGTCGGGGACCGCGCAGCGGCGCACGACCTGCCGGACGCGCGGAGGTCAAGGAGGGTGGCGCGGTCCACCCTCCTTGTCGCTTGCCGGCACCCGGCGCTACATATACCCACCGAACGCTTGGCAAGCGAAATCCCGCCGAAGCGGCATACGCAAAACCGCCAGCCGCAAGCGAAATCCCGCCAGGGCCGCAGACACTAAACCGCCAGCCGCAAGCGAAACCCCGCCGAAGCGGCATACACTAAACCGCCCGCCGCCGGCGCCCCCCATAGGAAAAACCTTGCCATCATCACAGGCGATCCGCGTCGCCCGCACATGCCATGCGGCTTAAATCACCCCACTTTTTACCAATGCGCCCCTCACCTTTTCCTTCAGCTCTTCCGTCAACGGCGACGCCGGCCATAGCGAATTTACCGCGATATCCACCCCGGTAAGCTGAATTGCATACTTCACCACGTTATAAAACGGCAAATCGTAATTATACAATTCCGGAATATACGACAGACGCTGCTGCAGCTTGACCGCCTGGGCATAATCCTGCTCTTGCCAGGCCCGGTAGATGCCGCAGGTCAGCTGTGGGGCAAAGTTTGCGCTGGCCGGAATGCAGCCGTCGCCGCCGAGGATCAGGGTACCGAACAAATACTCGTCATAGCCGGAAAATACCGCAAAATCAGGGCGCACGGGTTTTACCGCATGGATGGTTTCACGAATATGATTAAGGGTATCGACCGTATCCTTCAGGCCGACAATGTTCGCACAGGTTTCCGCCAGGCGGCGGATTACCGCCACCGGGATCGACTGACCGGTGAGCCCGGGGAAATTATAGATGATAATCGGCAGGCTTAGCGCGTCGGATAAATGCTTATAATGGAGATAAAGATTTTCCTCGCTCAGCGGGTTGTAAAACGGATTGACCGCCACTACCCCATCGGCGCCGATCTTTTGCGCGTGCAGGCCAAAACGGATGGCCTCGCGCGTGCCGGAATGGGCAATGCCGATTAATACCGGTTTGCGCTTGTTGACATACTTGACGCAGAATTCCGCCGTTTGCAAGCGTAGTGCTTCCGACATATGGGCAAACTCACCGGCGCTCCCCAGGAAAAACAGGCCGTTGACGTCAGAGGCAATCAGACTGTCCAGCAGTTTTGCCATGCTGGTTTCATCAAGCTGTTCATCAGCGGTAAAAAGGGTGGGCACGGGCGGAATAACGCCATAAAAGCGTGGAATAGCCATAATAAAGTTTTCTCCTGATCGCGAATTCGCCTGACGAGGATCGTTCGTCAGCTAATGAAGCATATGTGTTAACAGGTTCACCGGGCAAATGCCGTGCGATAGGTCATACATTTAAATCCATCCCCGCTCGCCGGCGCGATTTTCCGCCGCTGAGCTGGTAAGCTACTCCGATCATTTCGTATGGCAGACCGTGAGCGGTAGCACGGTGTGAGAATTAATTGTATGATAAACGCGATTTGAAATAAGGTTGAGATAATGCGCAATATCATCATAAATGGCTGGGCCTTTATCCGTTCCTTCGCCTTGATTTACCTGTGTCTGTTTATCGGCAATTTCCTCTCCGCGCTGCTGCCGATTACCATACCCGGCAGTATCCTGGGCATGCTGATCCTGTTTATCCTGCTTTGCCTGCAACTGCTGCCGCCGTTATGGCTCAAGCCCGGCTGTCATCTGCTGATCCGCTATATGGCGCTGCTGTTCGTGCCGATTGGCGTGGGCGTGATGAACTATTACCACGAGCTGTCGTCGCAGTTCGGGCCGCTGGTGGTGTCTTGCGTTATCAGCACCCTGATGGTTATGGTGGTGGTGGGCTACAGCTCGCATTATATCCATCGTGAACGTCCGGTGGCAGGCCAGCCGCACCCTCCCGAGGAGCTATAATGTTAGCCAATTTCTGGTGGTCGCTGCCGCTGACCCTGGCGGTGTTTTTCGGCGCCCGGCGTCTGGCGGCGAGATTCCGCATGGCGCTGCTCAATCCGCTGCTGATTTCCATGGTGGTGATCATCCCGCTGCTGTTGCTTACCGGTATTCCTTACGCGCGTTATTTTGCCGGCAGTAAAATCCTCAACGACCTGTTGCAGCCGGCGGTGGTGGCGTTGGCCTTTCCTTTGTATGAACAACTGCACCAGATCCGCGCGCGCTGGAAATCCATTATCAGCATCTGTTTCGTCGGCAGCCTTACCGCCATGGTCAGCGGCACCGCCATCGCCCTGTGGATGGGCGCCACACCGGAAATCGCCGCCTCGATCCTGCCTAAATCCGTCACCACGCCGATTGCCATGGCGGTGGCGCAGTCCATTAACGGCGTTCCGGCCATCAGCGCGGTATGCGTGATTTTTGTCGGGATCCTGGGCGCGGTGTTCGGCCATACGCTGTTCAGGCTGCTGCGCATCACCACCAAAGCCTCGCGCGGCCTGGCCATGGGCACCGCGTCCCATGCGCTCGGCACCGCCCGCTGCGCCGAGATGGATTTTCAGGAAGGCGCGTTCAGTTCCCTGGCCCTGGTTATCTGCGGCATTATCACGTCTCTTCTCGCGCCGCTGCTGTTTCCGCTGCTGCTGCGGGCATTCGGCTAACGGCGCCACCAGGCTTACGCGATAAGATATTGATCATATTTATTTAAGCATACAACGACTAAAATGATTCCATAACAAATGGTATGGGAATCATTATGCACGCACGGTTTCTCCCCGCATTGGACGCCATCGCGCCTGCCCTGCGCGCCGCGCTGGCGCATGAACTTGGCCAGGCCGGTTTCAGCGGCTGGCTAAGCGCCGCCCAGGCCGCCAGCCTGATGCGCGCCGGAAAGATGGATGAGGACGCCTTATGTCTGGCGCTGCTGCCCCTGGCCGCCGCCTGCGCCCTGTCGCCGGTGTCGCGGTTTAACGTCGGGGCCGTGGCGCGCGGCGTTAGCGGCAATCTGTATTTCGGCGCCAATATGGAGTTTGTCGGCGCGCCGCTCCAGCAAACGGTGCATGCCGAACAAAGCGCCATCAATCATGCCTGGCTGCGCGGTGAAAAACGCCTGCGCGGCATTACCGTCAACTATACGCCCTGCGGCCATTGCCGGCAGTTTATGAACGAACTGAACAGCGGCACCGACCTGATGATCTACCTGCCGGATCGCTCGCCCGCTACGCTTGGCCATTACCTGCCCGACGCGTTTGGTCCGCGCGATCTGTCAATCCATACCCTGCTGATGGACGGCGTGGATCATCAGTTTGGCATAATGCCCGCCGATGGCCGCGGCGCCAGGACACGGACTCCCTCCGCCGCAACGCCCGCAAAGGCATCGGAGACCTTATCAGGCACGGCGAGCAGGCCGGCACAGCCCACGGAGGCGGAAGGCGCCGCGACACAGGCGGCGGTTCCCAACGCCGGCGCCGCGTCCGCCGGTCCCCTGGCGCAACAGGCGTTGCTGGC
>NZ_DASWOM010000072.1:0-45000 GCF_036398755.1 Acerihabitans sp.
AAAAAGGCGTCCACCGGCTCGCGCAGGGTGGCCAGTTCGGCCAGCGCCTCCTGGTAGCGGCCCGCGGCAAACAGCGGCTCCAGCTTATCGCGCAGCACCGTAAGGTGCGTCGCCAGCTGGATCTCCGCCGCGTCTTTCAGCACCGAAGCCCGCACGTCGCCGTTCAGGGTGTCGGTGGCCTTGGCCAGGATATTGGACACGCGCTTGTTGGCGGCCGCCAACGCGGCGGCGGCGTCCAGGGTGCGGAAATAGGTGACCGCGCGCATGCGGGCGTCGAAATCCGCCGGCCGGGTAGGCCGGCGCGCCAGCACCGCCTGGATGGTGTCGACGCTGTGGCCCGCTTCCTGGTACCAGGCGCGGAAGCGGCCGAGCATAAAGTCGACCACATCATCCACCACCCGGGCATTGGTGAGTTTTTCACCGTACAGGCGCGCGGCTTCGGTGGCCAGGGCCGATAAATCCAGCGGCAGGTTGTTCTCGACGATAATGCGCAGCACGCCCAGCGCGGCGCGCCTGAGGGCAAACGGATCTTTATCGCCTTTCGGATGCTGGCCGATGCCGAAAATACCCGCCAGGGTATCCATTTTCTCGGCGATGGCCACCGCCGAGGATACCGGCGTAGACGGCAGGGCGTCGCCGGAGAAACGCGGCTGGTACTGTTCTTTCAGCGCCAGCGCCACGTCTTCCGGCTCGCCGTCGTGACGGGCGTAGTGCATGCCCATCACGCCCTGGGTATCGGTAAACTCAAACACCATATTGGTCACCAGGTCGCACTTGGACAGCAGCCCGGCGCGGGCGGCGTGCTCCACGTCGGCGCCAATCCGGCCGGCAACCCAGCCGGCAAGCGACTCGATACGATCGCTTTTATCGCGCACCGTGCCCAGTTGCTGCTGGAACAATACGGTATCCAGCCGGGGCAGCCGGTCTTCCAGGCGTGTTTTCAAATCGGTATGATAGAAAAATTCGGCGTCGGCCAAGCGTGGGCGCACCACTTTTTCATTGCCGGATATCACCTGGATCGGGTCTTTGGATTCGATATTGGAAACAAAGATGAAGTGCGGCAGCAGCTTGCCCTGGGCGTCGTACACCGGGAAGTATTTCTGATCGCCCTTCATGGTATAGACCAGCGCCTCGGCGGGAACGGCAAGGAATTTTTCCTCAAAGCGGGCGGTGAGCACCACCGGCCATTCCACCAGCGAGGTTACTTCTTCCAGCAGGCTGTCGGTCAAATCGGCAATGCCGCCGATTTCCCTGGCCGCCGCCTCGGCGTCGCGCTTGATCTGGGCCTTGCGCAGATCGTAATCAGCCATCACCTTGCCGCGTTCCAGCAGCAGGGCCGGGTATTGGTCCGCATTGTCCAGCGTCAGTTCGGCCTCGCCCATAAAACGATGGCCGCGCACGGTGCGGGCGGAGTCTATGCCCAATACCCGCCCCGGGATCAGCTCGTCGCCCAGCAGCAGGACGACGGTATGCACCGGGCGGATAAACTGCGTGTCGCTGTCGCCCCAGCGCATCATGCGCGGGATCGGCAGTTTAGCCAGCGCGGTGGTGACCATGCCCGGCAGCAGGTCCTGTGCGCGCTTGCCTTTGACCGACGCCCGGTAGAGCAGCCATTCGCCCTTGTCGGTCACCTGGCGCTCCGCCTGGTCGACGGTGATGCCGCAGCCGCGCGCCCAACCCTCGGCAGCCTTGGTGGGTTTACCTTCGGCGTCAAATGCCTGGGAAACGGCGGGACCGCGTTTTTCAATGTTGCTGTCGGCCTGGGTGGCGCCGAGATTGAGTACCTTGAGCGCCAGGCGGCGGGGCGAGGCGAACCATTTCACCTCGTCATGGGGCAGGCTGGCGCCGTCGAGTTCGGCGGTAAACAGGGTGGCGAACGACTGCGCCAACTGGCGAAGCGCCTTCGGCGGCAGCTCTTCCGTGCCGATTTCCACCAGGAAAGTGTGTTGCGTCATGGCCGGCCTCTTATTTCTCGTTCTTATTGCACATCGGAAAACCCAGGGCTTCACGGGAAGCGTAATACGCCTCGGCGACCGCCTTGGTCAGGGTACGGATCCGCAGGATATAGCGCTGACGTTCGGTAACCGATATGGCTTTGCGGGCATCCAATAAGTTAAAGCTGTGCGCCGCCTTGAGAATACGTTCATACGCCGGCAGCGGCAGGGGATTTTCCAGCGCCAGCAGCGTTTGCGCTTCTTTTTCGTACTGATCGAAGCAGACGAACAGGAAATCGACGTCGGCGTATTCAAAGTTATAGGTGGATTGCTCCACTTCGTTTTGATGGAATACGTCGCCGTAGGTGGTCTTGCCCAGCGGCCCGTCGCTCCAGGTCAGGTCATAGACGCTGTCCACGCCCTGCAGGTACATGGCCAGGCGTTCCAGGCCGTAGGTGATTTCGCCGGTCACCGGACGGCATTCCAGCCCGCCCACCTGCTGGAAGTAGGTGAACTGGGTCACTTCCATGCCGTTGAGCCACACTTCCCAGCCGAGTCCCCAGGCGCCGAGCGTCGGGTTTTCCCAGTTGTCCTCGACAAAGCGGATATCGTTAATGGTCGGATCCAGCCCGACTTCTTTCAGCGAGCCGAGATATAATTCCTGGATATTGTCCGGGGACGGCTTGATGATGACCTGAAACTGGTAATAGTGCTGCAGGCGGTTGGGGTTTTCGCCGTAACGGCCGTCGGTGGGACGGCGCGACGGCTGTACGTAGGCGGCGGCAATCGGCTCCGGTCCCAGCGCCCGCAGGCAGGTCATGGGATGGGAGGTGCCCGCGCCGACTTCCATATCCAGCGGTTGGATAATGGTGCAGCCTTGACGCGCCCAGTAGTCCTGTAAGGTCAGGATCAGGCCCTGAAAGGTCTTGGGATCAAACTTTTGCATGTTGAATTCGCACGCGATAAAAGTGGATATATTAAGAATGCGCCAGTATACCCTCTGGCGGTAAGATATACAGCCCAATTAAGGAGTAAGGCGATGATCCGGCCGTTACTGCCCGCCGATATGCCCGCGCTGCTGGCGCTGTGGCTGGACAGCACCACCCGCGCCCATCCGTTTATCCGCGCCGGCTACTGGCGCGAGAGCCTGCCGTTGGTGCGCGACGAATACCTGCCGCAAGCCCGCAGCTGGGTGGATGAGCGCGACGGCGTCATCACCGGTTTTATCAGCGTGCTGATGGACCAGTTCGTCGGCGCGGTTTTTGTCGCGCCCCGCTACCATCGCCAGGGCATCGGCCGGGGGCTGATGGCGCAGGCCAAGCGATGCTATCCGGTATTGTCACTCGAGGTCTACCGGTTAAACCGCGCCGCCTGTCATTTTTATTACCGCCAGGATTTTCGCGAAATCGGCCAGGCGTTCAACGCCGAAACCGGTCATGTGCTGCTGACCCTGCAATGGCGCGCCGGTTAAAAGCGGTTGTTACCGCACCAGGATTGGCTATGCTAACGCTAGCCCGCGGGTTATCCATCCGGTGCGAAAACGTTGCCCACGCATGCGCTGGCGCGGCAAACAAAAAATGCCGCCGGGACGAAGAGGCGTCATCCGCCGACGCACGTTGTTCAATGGATTAATCAGCGCCGCCGGGGCGCGGATACCTTTACCCGCCGCGCAGGCGTTTGAGTTTACATCAGGAGAGATACGTCGTGAGCCAGCAAAAAGGGACCCGCGCATCGGGACGCGCCACCATCAGCGATGTGGCCAAAGCCGCCAACAGCGGCAAGACCAGCGTGTCGCGTTATCTAAACGGCGAGCTGAACCTGCTTTCCGAGGATCTGAAGGCGCGCATCGAAGCGGCCATCCTGCAGCTCAACTACCGTCCCAGCCAAATGGCCCGCAGCCTGAAGGGGGGCCAGACGCGGCTTATCGGCCTGATCATCGCCGATATCACCAATCCCTATTCCGTTGACGTGATGCGCGGCATCGAGGCCGCGTGCCGCCGGCACGGTTTTACCCTGCTGGTATGCAACACCAATAATGAAGTGAATCAGGAACGGCATTATCTTCAATTACTTAACGGTTACCAGGTGGAGGGGATCGTGGTGAACGCGGTGGGCATGCATGAGGATGCGCTCGCCATGCTGCAGCAGTCTTTGCTGCCGATGGTGCTGATTGACCGCAAAATTCCCGGCTTCGCCTGCGACATGGTGGGCCTGGACAACCGCGAAGCGGCGACCCGCGCCACCGGGCATCTGATCGAGCAGGGGTTTGAAGCCATTATGTTCTTAAGCCAGCCCCTGGGCACGGTGAATACCCGCATCGAACGGCTTCAGGCCTTTCGCGCCTGCCTTGCGGCGCATCCGGATCTGGCGGCGGAAGAGGCGGAATGCGCGCTGGACGATACCGACGCCCTGGCGACCGTTATCCAGGACTTTAACCGCCGCCACCGCGGCATGCGCAAGGCCATACTATCGGCCAACGGCGCGCTGACGCTGCACATCGCCCGCACCCTGCGGCGCCAGGGCCTGCACTGGGGCAGCGATATCGGCCTGCTGGGTTTTGACGAACTGGAGTGGGCGGAGCTTGCCGGCGTGGGCATCACCACCTTCAAGCAGCCGACCTATCAAATCGGCTACGCCGCGCTGGAACAATTGTTAAAGCGCATCCAGGGCGCCGATGAGCCGGTCTGCGAACAGGCGTTCAAGGGCGAGCTGATCGTGCGGGGGTCAACTACCCGTTAACCCGCCGCATCGTTGTCTTTTACGCTAGAGTCCAGATTTTGACGAAAAAAAAATTTTACGAATAAAATTGAGTCATATAACAACAAAAATGTAGTTACAAAAAAGTAATGTGTTTAATTTTCGAATGGGACTACGCTAAAAATCAGATCAACGAGAAAAAGCAAGGACTTAGCTTTGAATTGGCCCGGCATGTGTTTGCAGGCCCCAGCGCATTATCCATCCAAGACCGGTTAGAAGGCGGGGAATGGCGTTGGCAGACACTCGGCATGATCGCCGGCCAGATTGTGTTACTGGTGGCCCGTACTGCCAGGGAGCGGGATGAGGGCGGCCAATGGGTTGAAGTCATTCGCGTCATATCCGCCCGTAAAGCGGATAAGAAAGAGAGGAACCGTTATGAAAAAGCAAAATTCAGTTAATACCGCTCATCACCACAGCAT
Source organism: Acerihabitans sp. (assembly GCF_036398755.1). NCBI lineage: Bacteria > Pseudomonadati > Pseudomonadota > Gammaproteobacteria > Enterobacterales > Pectobacteriaceae > Acerihabitans > Acerihabitans sp. The sequence continues at coordinate 5,111 of NZ_DASWOM010000072.1, forward strand.
TCCTCCATTAACTGAGAATCAAAAGGTGGAACTGGCCGCGTTAGCCAAAAAAGATGATCATGATATTGATTATGGCGATGCCCCCTCGTTGGATGATGAGGTGTGGGCTAATGCATCCCAAGGCCGGTTTTATAAGCCCGTTAAAATTCAAAAAACGGTCAGAATCGATGCCGATGTATTGGCATGGCTGGAAAAATCCGGGACTAAGGGATATCAGACGCGTCTTAATGCAATTTTGAGGCGGGCCATGTTGGCCGAGTGTCAAGGCTACTGATTTTAAGCCCCTTAGCGGGCTTGCGCCCTGCGAACGTCGTCACCGTAGGGTAGTGGACCATGGTGTTACCCTAAAAATCTCTCTATGGGCTTGCCTGCACTCGCTTGACTCTCAAATAAACCCCACCTGGTTAAATTAGTGACACCGATCATAAATCTGACATAACGGACTTCTCAATGGAACCGGTACCATCTACCGTAAAACCATCAGCGCGGAAATGGTATCCGCCCGGGAGTCCAAGATGAAACATGATGTGTTTGTGGTCACCGCCGCGTATGGCAATGATACCGTACTCGCCATGGGCGGGCAGCATAAGCTGCTGCCGGGTATCGCCGGGTCGGGCGCCAGCGGGGTGGAAATACGCCGCGAGCTGCTGACGGAAACCGACCTCACCCGCCTGCCCGAACTGGCGCGGGCGATAAGCGGCCATGGTCTGCGCTGCTTTTATTCCGCGCCCGAGGCGTTGTTTGCCCCGGATGGCACGCCAAACACATTATTGCCGCAACTGCTCGCCGAAGCAGGCCGGCTTGGCGCCGAGCGGCTAAAATTATCCTTAGGCCACTATTCCCCCGCATTTGATATCGCCACCCTGGGCAGACTGCTGATGTCCCAGCCCGTGCGGCTGATGGTGGAGAACGACCAGACCGACTGCGGCGCGTTGGCCCCCATCAACGCATTTTTGCGCCAGGCCCGGGAGGCGCGGCTGCCGGTCGGCATGACGTTTGACATGGGCAACTGGCGTTGGGTGGGGGAAGATCCGCGCGCGGCGGCGGTGGCGCTGGCTCCCTTTGTCGATTATATCCATGTCAAGGTCGCGCTTTCGCTGGATAACGGCTGGCGCGCCGTACCGCCGCAAACCGACGGGCGGGACTGGCGCCGGGTGCTGGCAAGCCTGCCGGGCGATGTGCCGCGCGCTATCGAGTTCCCGCTGGAAGGAGAGGATTTGGCGGCGGTGACCCGCCATTTTGTCGCGCTATTGCAATAAACCCGATTAAACACGCCGCGTCGGTTGGCGATGGTCGGCGCGTCACGGGATTGTGGCGCGTTGCAGGACCGAATGTGGCAGGGGGATGGAACCGGTACCAAATTGCTTTTTTTACCAACGTGCGCCTTATGGATCGCCCGGCAAGCCAATGGCGCGCGGCGCAGGAAACACGACAACAACATCTGAACATCCGCCACTACCCTACCCTGCGGCGGTTGCGACAGCAGCACTATCAACGAAGGAATACGTCTATGAGCTTAGCTAAATTAGCACCAAAACGTTGGTGGTATATTATGCCGATTGTTTTTATCAGCTACAGTCTGGCATATCTCGACCGGGCCAACTTCAGTTTTGCCTCCGCCGCCGGTATTAACGATGACCTTGGAATAACCAAAGGGGTATCGTCATTATTGGGCGCGCTGTTTTTTCTCGGTTATTTCTTTTTCCAAATCCCCGGCGCCATATATGCCGAACGGCGCAGCGTCAAAACGCTGATTTTCTGGTGCCTGGTATTATGGGGCGGATTCGCCGCGCTCACGGGCATTGTCAGTAATATCCCCATGCTGATGGCGATACGCTTTGCGCTGGGCGTGGTGGAGGCGGCGGTAATGCCGGCGTTACTGATTTATATCAGTAACTGGTTTACCAAAGCCGAGCGTTCGAGGGCCAATACCTTCCTGATTCTCGGCAACCCGGTGACGGTTTTATGGATGTCGGTGGTCTCGGGGTATTTGATTAACGCCTTTGGCTGGCGGGAAATGTTTATTTTCGAAGGCATTCCGGCGGTTATCTGGGCATTTTGCTGGTGGCTATTGGTTAATGACAAACCCGCCCAGGCGAAATGGCTGTCGGAAGACGAAAAACAGGCGCTGCAACGGCAGTTGGCCAAGGAACAGGAAGGCATCAAAGCGGTACATAATTACGCCGAGGCGTTCCGTTCGCGTAATGTGATTATCCTGTGCATACAGTATTTCGCCTGGAGCATCGGGGTCTACGGATTTGTATTATGGTTGCCGTCCATATTGCGCAACGGCATGGAAATGGGCATGGTGCAGGCCGGCTGGTTGTCCGCGGTGCCTTACCTGGCGGCCACTATTGCCATGATTATCGTCTCCTGGGCGTCCGACAAATTACAGAAACGTAAAATCTTCGTCTGGCCGCTGCTTTTGATAGGCGCGCTGGCGTTTATCGGTTCCTATCTGCTGGGCGCCCACCACTTCTGGGGTTCCTATGCGCTGCTGGTGATTGCCGGCGCCGCCATGTATGCGCCCTACGGGCCATTCTTCGCCATAGTACCGGAAATGCTGCCGCGCAACGTCGCAGGCGGGGCCATGGCGCTGATTAACAGCATGGGCGCCCTCGGCTCGTTCGTCGGCTCCTGGGTGGTCGGTTACCTTAACGGCGCCACCGGCTCGCCTTCCGCTTCCTATATCTTTATGGCGGTGGCGTTGCTGGTATCGGTATGGCTGACATTAATTGTCAAACCGGCGGAGAACAGGGTGCCGCGCATGGCGTAAAGCCGCCGTTGCCTGTTCCGTTAACAGGCAAAAATGGTATGCTGATAATAATTGATAGATGACTAATGACATGGCCTGCCAACGGAGATGATGATGAAACCTGCCGTAGTATTGTATAAAAAGTTGCCCGACGATCTGCGCCAACGTTTGGATGAGCATTTCAACGTTTCCGAAATCGAGAACCTGGGCGCGGAAACTATCCGCAAGCATGCGGAAATATTACAACAGGCCCAGGGTATTATCGGCTCCGGCGGTAAATTTGATAACACGTTGCTCGACCTGCTGCCCAACCTCAGGGCCGCGTCGACCATTTCCGCCGGCTACGATCAGTTTGACGTCGACGAGCTGAACGCGCGCGGCATTGTGCTGATGCACACCCCCAATGCCCTGACGGAAACCGTGGCCGACCTGCTGATGGGGCTGGTGCTGGCCACCGCGCGGCGCCTGGTGGATCTGGCGGAAAGAACCCGGGCGGGCAAATGGAAGGCCAGCGTAGACAGCACCTGGTACGGCACGGATGTGCATCATAAGACCCTGGGCGTGGTGGGTATGGGACGTATCGGCATGGCGCTGGCCCAACGTGCGCGCCTGGGCTTTTCCATGCCGGTGTTGTATAACGCCCGTCGCCGGCACGCCGAAGCGGAAAGCCGTTTTGACGCGGAGTATTGCGATCTGGATACCCTGCTGGCCCGGTCGGATTTTGTCTGTATTATCCTGCCGCTGAGCGATGAAACCCACCATCTGATCGGCCGCGAAAAACTGGCCTTAATGAAACCCGGCGCCATTCTTATCAACGCCGGACGCGGGCCGGTAGTAGACGAGGCGGCGCTTATCGAGGCGCTGGAAAACCACGCCATACGCGGCGCCGGGCTGGATGTCTACGAGCAGGAGCCGCTGCCGGCGACCTCGCCTCTGCTGCGCCTGCCGAACGTGGTAGCCTTGCCGCATGTCGGCTCCGCCACCGATGAAACCCGTTACCAAATGGCCGCCACCGCGGTGGATAATCTGATCGCCGCCCTGACCGGCCGGGTAAAGGAAAACTGCGTTAATCCCCAGGTCATCAAATAACTGCTGCGCCCGCCGTTCTTTCGTATCGATTCCCCGCCCTCCGGGGCGGGAAAAGCGTATCATGGCAACTAAAATAAATGCTGCCGGCATCAGCGCTAAGCTATGCTTTTCTTTGGTATGCGATAAAATGGAATCAAGCGGTATGGAAAGGAACAATAATGACCATTAGTCATACTCACATTAAAATCAGCACCTTTGTGCTGATGCTGCTGTTTATTGCGATCATTATCCCTTTGCACTTATTTCCCTGTTTTGTCGCGGGGTTTCTGGCGTATGAAATTATCTTCGCGCTGACCCCTTGGTTTGAGCGCATTATCGGTGGCCGTGCCCGCTGGGTAGTGGTAAGCATCATCGCCGTGGTGGTGGTGGTGGTAATGACGCTGTCCATCGTCAGCCTGGTGAGCTTCCTGACCTCTAATATTCAGCGCGGAATTGATTTAACCGCCGAGACCAACCGTATTTTTTCCGGGGTAAAAAACCGTCTGCCTGATATATTGCCCGCCTACCTGCCGGACAGCGCTGAAGAACTGAAAAACCAGGTATTCGCCGTGGTGGAAAAAAACCTGATTACCATCCGCAATATGGGGCGCAGCTTTTTACACGGCCTGATAACCATATTGATAGGGCTGATTATCGGCGCGATAATCTCGCTGAATAAACCGTCGGGACGCACCACCTACTTTCGCGAACAACTGCTGCAGCGCGTGCAAAATTTATCCAGCTCTTTTCGTAATATCGTTTTTGCCCAGATAAAAATATCCCTGGTCAATACCATACTGACCTCGATCCTGCTGCTGGTGGTCTTTCCGCTGTTCAAGGTGCACCTGCCCTTATCCAAGACACTGGTGGTGGCCACGTTTATCTTTGGCCTGCTGCCGATAATCGGCAACCTGATCTCCAACTTCCTGATGATTATCTCGGCGCTCTCCGTCTCGCTGCCGATAGCGGGCGTGGTGCTGGTGTACTTGATGTTGATACACAAGCTGGAATATTTCCTTAACGCCGAGATTGTCGGCAACCGCATCCAGGCCAAATCCTGGGAACTGCTGCTGGCCATGCTGGTGTTTGAAGCGGCGTTCGGACTGGAAGGCCTGGTTGCCGCGCCTATCTATTACGCCTACCTGAAGACCGAACTGCGTTATCTCGACCTGATCTAGGACCGGGGAATGGCGGGTGAACAGAGGGACCGACCGCGCAATGGTTTGCCAGGCAGGATGCGCAAATAATCCGGTTTACCCCATGGCTTTTCCTTGCCATAGTAGGCTTTCGGCAGCAGTTGCCCGGCATGGCGCCAAGGTCATGGCGGCACTCAGGCTAACGTCAACATTATTCAAACACATATTATGACCTATTCGCTTTTCGGTGAAAAATTTACCCGCCATTCCGGCATCAGCCAGCTGATGGCCGATATGAACGACGGCCTGCGCACGCCGGACGCCATTATGCTCGGCGGTGGCAATCCCGCCGCCATCCCGGAGATGGACCGTTACTTCCAGGCGTTGTGCCAGTCCATGTTGACCGACGGCGCCCTGGCCGAAGCGCTGTGCAACTATGACGGCCCGCAGGGGAAAAATGCGCTGCTGACCGCGCTGGCGGCCATGCTGCGCCAGGAACTGGGATGGCCGGTCAGCGCGCGAAATATCGCGCTGACCAACGGCAGCCAAAGCGCTTTTTTTTACCTGTTCAACCTGTTTGCCGGGCGCGGCCGGGACGGCGCCCTGCGGCGGGTGCTGTTTCCCCTGGCGCCGGAATACCTGGGTTATGCCGACGCCGGGCTTGAGGACGATATGTTCGTCGCCGCCAAGCCGACCATTGAGCAACTGCCGGACGGCCAGTTTAAATATCATGTGGATTTCGAGAATTTGCAGGTGGGTGAAGATATCGGGCTGATTTGCATTTCCAGGCCGACCAATCCCACCGGCAACGTCATTACCGATCAGGAGCTGTTGCGCCTTGACGCGCTGGCCCGCCGGCACCAGGTGCCGCTGCTGATTGATAATGCCTACGGTCTGCCGTTTCCCGGCATTATCTTCAGCCAGGCCACGCCGTTATGGAATCCCAATATTATCCTGGGCATGAGCCTGTCCAAGCTGGGGCTGCCGGGTGCGCGCTGCGGTATGGTGATTGCCAATGAAGACGTTATCGACGCCATCAGCAATATCAACGGCATAATCAGCCTGGCGCCGGGCGGCCTCGGCCCGGCGCTGGCCGCCGAGATGATCCGCCGCGGCGATTTAATGCGCCTGTCGCAAACGGTCATCCGCCCGTTCTATCAGCAGCGGGTGCTGCAGACCATCGCCACCCTGCGCCGCTACCTGCCGCCGGAGCGGTGCCTGATCCACAAACCGGAGGGGGCGATCTTCCTCTGGCTGTGGTTCCAGAACCTGCCGATTACCACCGAGGCGCTCTACCAGCGGCTTAAACAGCGCGGCGTCCTGATGGTGCCGGGGCATTATTTTTTCCCCGGGCTGGCAACCGACTGGCCGCATGCGCATCAATGCATGCGGATGAACTACGTGCCCGACGCCGGCAAAATTGAGCGCGGCATCGCTATATTGGCGCAAGAGGTGGAACGGGCGTTCCAGGAAACAGCGGCGGCAACCGGCCGCTAGCGCGGGGGATGCCGCCGCCGGCCGCCGGCAAAACCCGCCCCCTTTACCCGCAGACGCGCGTGGCGGGGTCAGTCGTTAGCCACGGTTTTTACCAACGAAAACGCCGCGCGGGTCTACCGCGCGGCGCTATTTTTACCGGAATTATTGCCGATCGGCCGTTGCGCCGTCAGCCTGATGCTCAAGCACCTGGGGCTGGGCGTTACCAATGGCTATCTTGCGCGGTTGCAGGGATTCCGGCACATGGCGTTCAAGCGCGATATGCAGCAACCCGTTGAGGAATTCCGCCTGCGTCACCGACATATGTTCCGCCAGGGTAAAGCTTAGGGAAAATTCCTTGCAGACCAGGCCCTGGTGCAAATATTCCACCTGCCGTTCGGCCAGGGCGGGTTTTCCGGCAATGGTCAGGCGCGTCCCTTCCACCTCAAGGGTCAGCTCTTCCTGCTTAAAACCCGCCAGCGCCAAAGTGATGCGATAATGGTTATCATCGCTTTTTTCAATGTTATACGGCGGGAAGGTAAAAGCTTCCTGATTGCCCTGCATGGAGCTGGCTAATTTATCAAAACCAATCCACTGACGCAGTAAAGGTGACAGATCATAATTACGCATGGTATCAACTCCTTCTATGAAGCGAGATTATTTTTCCCCAGCCCGCGGCTGGGATAGCCCCCGGTTAAGGCGGGCGGATGTTATTACATTAACGCGGCGGCCGGCCGCGATCGGTTTAATTGATTTCGATACGCCGCGGCTTCAATGTTTCCGGCACAACGCGTTCTAAATCAATATAGAGCAGGCCGTTTTCCAGATTCGCGCGTTTAATTTGGATGTGCTCGGCCAACTGGAATTTGCGCTCGAAATTGCGTTCGGCAATGCCCTGGTATAAATAGTTCCGCTCGGCGGGTTCTTGCGCATGGGCGCCTTTAACCGTTAATAAATTATCATGGGCGGTAATATCCAGCTCATTTTCGGCGAAACCGGCTACGGCAATGGCGATGCGATACTGGTTTTCATTTACCAGTTCAACATTGTAGGGAGGATAGCCGCCGTTGCTCTGGCTTTGTCCTGATTCGAGCAGATTTACCAGCCGATCAAAACCGATAGCGGAACGGTACAGGGGTGACAGATCATAATTACGCATAAAAAAGCCTCCAACATTCAGCGAGGTGACAAACAACCTTCCGGATGGACAGGTCAGTGACCTAAATACCCTTACGGCATACTTATCTACGGTCACATATATAAAATGGAGACGGTGGCCGCTTTTTCAAGCGAGGCCAAGAAAAAAATTTTCACTGTTTAACGAAAACTACAAGTCGCGCGCTCAATATCCATTACAATGATAGCGGTGGGAGCAGGTATTTAACAAAATACCCGGCGGGATGCTTAGCGTTAGTAAAATTACAACCCTAATGGATGTACAAGGACTATGTTAAAACAAGCATTTTTCATTGTGACAACAGGCTGTGCTTTGCTGGTCAGCAATGGATGTTCGAGCGTGATGAGCCACACCGGGCCAAGCCAGGGCTATTATCCGGGTACCCGCGGTAGTATAAAAATCATCGAGGATAAAGATACCAGTTGGGCCATGGTGCCGCTGGTGGCCATCGATCTGCCGTTCTCCGCGGTGCTCGATACCCTGCTGCTGCCTTATGATTACCTGCGCAAGGACAGTGATAAATCCGCCGACTCCCCCCGCGAGCGTATGCTGCATGGCGGCGTCAATAGCCCCGGCGGTTCTCCGCATAAAAACAAGGCCGGCGGCGCTCATCCGCTATAATATCCCGCCGGCGAAATGGAAGGCTCACGTTGGCCCGGCCGGGTTTTCATTACCCTGGTCCTGTTGACAGAACGCCGCCCGCCGGCGGTGCTTCAGCGTCATGGGGATAACCGACTTGACCGGCGCCGTTTCCCCTTCCATGGCCTGCGTCATCGCCCGGAACGCATGCTCGACCCAGGCATCTTCGTCCTGGCGCATCGACCAGGTGTTATTGGGGAGAAAACCCAGCATGGGGTGCTCATCGAAAGTACCGATATTCATCCCGGCGGGTATATAGCCATAATGCTCGCGCAGTACGTTAAGCGCCCCTTCCAGAACCGGCAGCGACGAGGCGATAAAGGCCGGCGGCGCGTCCCGGTGCTGTTCGAAAAAACGCTGCATCAGCAATTGGCCGTCTTCGCGCCGGTTATGCTGGGCGGTCAAAACCCAGTCCGCGTTTTCGCTGATGCCATGGCCGGCCAGCGCGTTGATAAACCCCTGCAAACGCTGTTTTATGGTCGGCTGCTGCATATCGCCGGCCATAAAAAACAACGGTAACGTCCCGGCATCAATCATGGCATGGGTTAACGCCGCGCTGCCGTTGACGTTATCGCTGACCACCAGCGACACCTGGCTATCGCTGAAATCGCGGTCGAGAAACACCAGGGGTTTGGTAAAACGCTTGATATGGTGATTCTGCGCCTGCAGTGACGAGGGCACCACGAACAACCCGTCGACATTACGTTGCTGCATGGTTTCCACCAGGGTATTTTCGCGCTCGGCATCGCTATAGGTACAGCTGGTGGTCAGCTGATATCCCGCTTCGCGGCAGCGTATTTCCAGCTTTTCCGCCAAGGTGGAGAAAAACAGGTTGGATAACCTGGGTATGATAAGGCCCAGGGTATCGGTTTTATTCAGCTTCAGGCTGCGGGCGGCGTGATTGATGGTATAACCGTATTCGCCCACGTAGCTGTCAATCTTGCTTTGCGTTTTGGCGCTGATACGGTATTGCCCGCCTTTACCGTTAAGCACAAGGCGAACGGTGGTGATTGAAATACCCAGCGCTTTGGCTATCTGCTCTACGGTCTTGGCCATCGTATTGGTGGATCCTATTAGCAAAACTCTTCGGATAAAGCAGTATAACGGACTGGCTAACTCGAATCAGCGGATAATTGCGCCAAATGCCTGCGCTTTGCTCAACAGAAGGTGATTTCCCTCTTTCGGGCAGGCGCCGACACCTCCTTTGGGGTCAGATATGGATCCCTTGTTCCCGCGCTTCCCGCGTCAGCAGCCGGGCAATATCGCCCAGCGGCTCGTGAAAAGCGGCCGCCACCGGCGCGAAGGGGGCGCGGCAGCGGGCGCTGGCGATGATGCCCATGTCGCGCAGGATAAATTTCAGCGCCGGGAATACGCTCGCCCGCACCAGCACGTCGATAACGCTATTGCATTGCGCCTGCAGGCCCCGGGCCTCGTCCTGGCGTCCCGCGCGCAACGCCTGCCATAACGCGCGGTAGCGCCAGCCCATGATATTAAAGGTACTGCCGACGCCGCCGTCGGCGCCGGTGCTGATGCCCGCCAGGAAGACCTCGTCATAACCGTTCAGTATCAGCGTTTGCGGAAATCGGCGCCTGATCTGTTCGGTTTGATACATATCAAGCGAAGTCTGCTTAAGGCCGATAATTCCCGGCGTCTCCAGCAGTTCCCGCAGGGAGTCCATGGCAAACGTTACCCCGCTCATCGCCGGGATATTGTAGACAATCAGCGGCACGCCCTGCGCCGCGGCCACGATATCCCGATAGTAGCCGATGATTTCCCGCGGCTGGTAAGGAAAATAAATCGGCGGGATGGCGGAAATGGCGTCATAACCGGCCGCGGCGCACACCGCCGCCAACCGTTGGCTTTCCCGGGTGCTGATGGCGCCCACATGGCCCACCAGGCGGCGTTTGCCGCCGCAGCGCCGGGCGACGAAGTTCAGGATTGCTTCCCGCTCCCCGGTGCTTTGCAATAGCGACTCGCCGGTGGATCCGCCGACGTAAATACCGTCGAGCGGTTGTTGCATAATGACCTCGAGCAGCCGCTCAAGGCTTGGAAAATCAATGGCGTCGTCCTCGGTAAAAGGCGTCGCCAGCGCGGCGTAAAGCCCGGCAAGTGCTGTCATAAAAGCCTCTAATCGGCGTTGATTAATAAAAAATGTTGTCGTTTAAACCAGGCTCAGCGCGTTATTTTCACCGACAGATCCGCCCGGTAGCTTTCCTTGGTGATGCACACGCAGCAGATGGTAATGGTCGCCATCACCGCCAGGAATAGCGACACCGGCCAGGAATCGCCGCCGGACCAGGCGATTAACAGGGTCGCGATCATCGGCGTCAGACCGCCGACGATATTGGCCAGTTGGAAACCCAGCGACACGCCGGTATAACGCACGTTAGTGTCGAATAATTCCGCAAAAAAGGCCGGCTGCACGCTAAACATCATGCCCAGGCCGACGGAGTAACAAAACGTGGTGGCGAAATAGAACATTTTCACCGAGCCGGTATCGATCATCCAAAACAGCGGGAACGCGAAAATCAGCGTAATGGCCGCGCCGGCGAGGTACACCGGCCGCCGGCCGATTTTATCCGACAGATACCCAAAGAACGGGAAGGTAAAAATACCGACGAAGCTTGCCAGCAATAAGCCGTTAAGGGCGGTCTCGCGGCTGAAGTTTAATTGCCGGGTGACATAGGACATAAAAAACGCCACCGTCAGCCAGCCGAGCACAATTTCGCCCATGCGCATGCCCATGGCGGTCAGCACCGCGCGCCAATGGTATTTCATTACCGCGATAATCGGGAACTCATGCTTCTGGTTCTTGGCTTCGCCTTCGGTAAAGACCGGCGTTTCCTCAATCTTGGCGCGGATATACAGGCCGACAAACATCAGGGCGATGCTGAGCAGGAACGGAATACGCCAGCCCCAGCTCATCAGCTGCGGCTCCGGCAGCCAGGCAACGATGGCAAACACCGCCGTGGCGATAAATAACCCCAGCACGTTGCCCAACTGGACAAAGGTGCCGAAAAAACCGCGTCGGTGCACCGGCGCGTACTCGGTGACCATGGTTGTGGCGCCGCCCCATTCGCCGCCGATGGCGAATCCCTGGCACAGGCGCAGGAAGATAAGCAGCAACGGCGCTAGATTGCCGATGGCGTCGTAGGTGGGCACCAGGCCGATACAGAACGTCGATCCCCCCATGATCATCAACGACAGCACCAGCGATTTTTTACGGCCGATTTTATCGCCGAAATGACCAAAAACGATGGCGCCGATGGGCCGGCTGACAAAGGTAATGGACAGCGTAAGCAACGACACAATCAAGCCCATAAACGGCGTAAGCGTGGGAAAGAACAATTTCGGGAAAACCAGCGCGGCGGCGGTACCATAAATAAAGAAATCATAAAATTCAATGGTGGTGCCGCTCAGGCCCGAACCCAGCACGGTCATCAATTTTTTATTGTGCGCTTTTTTTGCGTCAGCGCTGGCGCCGGTATCGGTCACGGTTGAATCAGTTAAGATAGACATAACTCATTCCTTTTATGGTGTAGGGGATCATTACCAGGCGGACCAGCCGCCGTCGACGGTCAGGTTCGAACCCGTCATATAAAGTGAAGCATCGGACGCCAGGAAGATAATGGCGCCGTTATATTCCTCCGGCCGGGCCATGCGCCCGATGGGAATGCGGTTACAATAATTTTCCACAAACTCTTTATCCTGATCGGCGCGGAACACACCGGACGGCGTCAGGGTATTGACTCGCACCCCTTTTTTGCCCCAATAGGTGCCCAAATAACGGGTGAGGTTATAAATGCCGGATTTGGATGCGCAATACGCCACCGGCTTGGTAAAGGCGCGGCCGGTTTTCTCTTCTTTATAGGCGTAAATATCCTGTACCGGCGACAGCATGCCGTAAATAGAGCCGACGTTGATAATCGACCCCCTGCCCGCCTGCGCCATGGCGCCGCCCACTACCTGGCAGCAGAGGAAAACGCCGGTCAGGTTGACATCAATCACCTCGCGCCATACCTCCTCGGGAAACTGCTCAAACGGCCCGCTGACCTCGGGCGGTGCGCTGGGCTGGGTATCGATGCCGGCGTTGTTGATAAGCACATGCGGCACGCAAAAACGGCGTTGCGTCTCGTCCAGCGCGTTCAGCAGGGACTGCCGGTCGGTGACATCCGCCCGCAGGGTAATCACCTTTTCCGCCAGTTCCACGCCAAAGGCCGCGCGCACTTGCTCCGCCGGGATGGCCTTACGGCTCCAGATAGCCACGCTTGCGCCCTGCGCCAATAACGCACGGGTAAACTCCTGACCCAACTGACCAAATCCGCCGGTGATGACCGCGGTTTTATGTTCCAGAGAAAAAAGAGTGTCTGACATGCATTGGCCTCAATCATAAGTGCGGTTAAGGGCGGGATGGGGCTGCCCTCGTTTTGCTAAGTCGAGTTAGCAATGTATCTAATGGCCCCTGCGCTGGCAAAGTGTTTTGTTAAGTTTTGTGATGCGGATCTAATCGAATATGTTAATACGATGATGCTCTTTTGCTGCGAACGGGCGCGAAACGCCGCCGGCCGCCGTATAGATGACGGCGGCCGGCAAAGGGTAACGATAAGGTGGCCGCAAGCCTGTTTTGGACCACAATCGGCGGCTGCGGCAGCCCCCGGAATCAGTGGTCGAGCGTCAGGTCGCGGCGCGAGGTTTCCGGCGCGCGCCAGGCGGCATAGGCGGCCACGAGCGCGGCAATCACCACATATGTCGCCACATAGGTCCAGTCGTCATGATCAAGCGCCGTCAATCCCTTGGCGATAAACGGGGTAAACCCACCGGCGACGATTGCGCCCAACTGGGCGCCGATGGAGGCGCCGCTGTAGCGCACCTTGGGACCGAACAGTTCGGTAAAAAAGGCCGGTTGTACGGCGTTAATCGAGTTATGGGCGATATTGATAAGCAGGATATACCCCAATACCATCAGCACAAAAGAGCCGCTTTCCAGTAACCAGAAAAACGGAAACGCCATGGCGGCGGCGAACAGCGCGCCGAAAATATAGATTGGCCGCCGGCCGACCTTATCGGACAACATGCCGAAAAACGCATGCATCGGAAACGCCAGCACGCAGGTGGTCATCACCACGTTTAGCATGGTCTGTTTATTCACCCCCAGCTGGGAGGTGGCGTAAGAAACGGCAAACACCGTGGCGAGAAAGAACGGCACGCTTTCGGCAAAGCGCAACACCATGATAAGCAGGATACTGCGCCATTGGTGTCGTACCACTTCCACCACCGGGCTGGTGGTTTTTTCGCCGGGCGCGGCGGTGGCTTTCTGCCGTTCGCGCTGCTGCACCGTTTTAAACACCGGCGTTTCTTCCAGGCGGCGGCGCATATACAGGCCGACCAGCACCAGCGCGAAGCTCAGCATAAAGGGAATGCGCCAGCCCCATGACAGCAGCTGATCTTCCGGCAACAGCGTAATGAGCGCAAAAATGCCGGTGGCCAGCAGTTGGCCGGAAAATCCGCCGGTTTGCGGGATGGATCCCAACAAGCCGCGCAGGTTGGCCGGCGCGCTTTCCACCACCATCAACATGGCGCCGCCCCACTCGCCACCCACCAGGAAACCCTGGGCAAAGCGCAGCACCACCAGCAGGATGGGCGCCCAAACGCCGATTTGCGCCCAGGTGGGCAGGCAGCCGACCAGAAACGTCGCCACGCCCATGCCGCCCAGGGTAATCATCAAGGTGTATTTACGGCCCAGGGTATCGCCCATATGGCCAAAGAATATGCCGCCCAGCGGCCGGGCGATAAACCCGACCCCAAAGGTGGCGAACGAAGCCAGCATCGCCGCCAACGGGCTGATGGTCGGGAAAAATATCTTGCCGAACACCAGGGCGCTGGCCAGGCCGTACAGCAGGAAGTCATAAAATTCGATGGTATTGCCAATCCAGCTGGAGATCACCACCCGGCGGATATTCGACCTGTCGAGCAGCTTGCGGTCCTGGGTTATATCAAGAGAAATAGACATGGGTTCCTCATTATTTCTTATCTGCCCCACCTGGGCGGGACATGTTATGGGTGGTGGCGCGCTGTCGCGCGCCACGGGCGTAGGGCAAATCTCGTCTTAAAACTCTTGTGGCCGGCGTATCGCCGCCGGACCGCTATAACCGTCGCCGATCCGAACGCCGGCCGGTTACTCGCCGGCGCCGGAATTACTGTCGGAGCGCCTGTAGCCGTATCTCGTCGCCCAGGCGCGCCATGCTGTCGACCGCCGCCGGGAAAAAGCTATCGTTAAACGCGCCGATGCCGCGTACCCGGCACTGCATGGTGGTAAAATTGCCGAGTTTCCGCTGCCAGTATTTAGCGCAGGCGGGATAATCCAGGCTCTCGATCATCGCGGCGGTGGCGAGATAATCGGCTACCCGCCGCGCCTGCTGCGGCTGGCTACGCCAGTTTTCAAACAGCCAGACATAGAGCTGCGGATGAAAATTCGCCATTACCCCGCTGTAGGCGTGGCAACCCGCCATCCAGGATGCCAGCAGGGTTTGGCTGTTGGCGTTGGCCAAATGCAGCCGGGTGCCTTGGGTCAGCGCCAGCCGGCGCTCCATGGTGGGTAAATGGCAACTGGTGTCCTTGATAAAGGAGTAGCGATCGCTTGCCGCGCACCATTGGACGATATCATCCGACAACAGGCGCTTATACGGCCAGGGACACTCGTAAATACCCAAATCCACCGTCGCCGGCAGCTGTTGCGTCAGTTGTTGCAGGGTCGCCAGCGTTTTTTCATCACTCTCGCCTTGCAGCGCCAGGCGGTTGCTTATCAGGATCAGGCCGTCGATGCCGGTCTGCGCCATGGCGCCGAGCTGTTCCACCTGCTGGCTCAGCCCGCTGGCGGTATGTCCCGAGGCAACCACCGGCACACGGCCGTCCACCTGGGCGACGATGCGACCGACCAGTTCGCGTGATTCCTTATCACTAAGGAAAAACATCTCGCTCGACTGACAATCGGCGAACAGGCCGTGCACCCCGGCCGCCAGATACCACTCCACCAGCTTTTCAAGCGATACCCAGTCTATCTCGCCACGCTCGTCAAACGGCGTTAGCATCACCGGCCAGATGCCGGTGTATTTTTCCTCGTCCCGCGCCGGTCGCGTCATGCCCGTGACCCCGCCAGCAGATCGACCGCGCTGCCCGCCGCCCTTACCCGGATGCCGAGCGTCAAGGCCTGGGCGACAAACGCCTGGTACACCTCCGCCAGCAGATCCTGATCGACATAGGCCAGGGTCAAATGGTTGCTTTGATGGCCCGCCATCAGGTCGTCGCGTCCGATGCCGTCCAGCACCGCATTCAGCAACGGCCACTCATAGTTGGTGGCGCGGCGGCGGCGTTCGAATTCCTCCGGCGGCAGCTCAACGGCGGTACCGGTGCCCATATGCATCACCACTTCCGTGCCTTCATAGTGGGCGCGCGCCCAGATAAACCGCCCGGCCTTGCCCTGCCCGGCGATGGTCGAGCCGCCATAGGGGAAAAACATCGACGGCTGACGATAACCGGTGGCGCCGGCAATGCCGCCCTTCAGTTGGGCGAACGGCACCGCGCCGGAAATTTCCAGATCCCAGAAGAAAGTGCCCTGGTACTCGCTGCCCCAGCGGATATCGTGCAAGGTGGTCTCGGCGGGCAGTCCCAGCCCGTCCAACAGGCGCCACATCATCACCTGCGGGATGGCGCTGCCCATATCCACTTCATTGATGCAGGGTATGGCTTTACCCGGCCAGATAATGTCGCCCCGCTCGTCGGGAATGGGGAAACGCTCGGCATTGCCGATAGCGCCTTCGGCAAAATCGGACGCGGCGCAGCAATCCTTCAGCCCTTGCTGATACTGCACCCCAACCGCCGACAGGCCGAAGCGTTGCACAAAGCGCGCCATGGCAATCATCATCGCGCACTGCTCCAGTACCTGCGGCCGGGTCAGTTCTTTGGCGCCGTCGGTGCCGAATTCAAATTTCATGCCCCGCTGCTCATACCAGGCCAGGCATTCCTCGCGCAATGACGCCGGCACCTTGGCCATTTCCACCAACAGCGCCGATTGCGACAGGGATTCCAGCGGAATACCGGCATTCACCAGCGCTTGCTGCGGAAATACGCCATTAATCATGCCCATGCAAAAGGTGTCGAACAGGCCGATAACCGCCTTATGGCGCAGGATATATTCTCCCGCCTCGCGACCGATTTGCCCGGCCGGGCTCGCCATCAGCGCATGGGTCGGCGCGATATCGCGCAAATAGCCGGTTTTATGGCTTAGCGCGCCGTCACGCAGCCAGGTGCCTAATCCCTGGTAAAACAGCTCGTCGTCGAAATTCTCCGACCACAGCCTGGAATAGGAAGCGCCCAGGCTGGTCAGGGTACCCGCCATGCAAAGCATGCCCACCAGGCCCGGCCAGGTGCCGTCGAAATTGGCCAGCAATAAGACCGGTCCGCGATGATGCGCCAGAGAAGGCGCGATATGATGGGAATACTGCCAGGCGGTCAGCAGCACGATGACCGGCGCGTCGGGATCGATGGCGGCAAACAGATCGCTGCCTTCTTTCTGACTGCTGATAAAGCCATGGCCGCGATCGGCGTGGATTGGATGGGCGCGCTTGATGCGATAACCCAGCTTTTCCAGCGCCGCCTGCAATTTTTGCTCATAATCCTGCTGGGTCGGCCAGCAGGTGACGTTGGCCGGTTCACGCAAATCGGCATTGGCGACCAGCAACACTTCCTGACGGCCCGCGTGGATCATCGCCGGTGAAGGCGGAAGGGTAAATTTCAGCATGGTTTGCTCCTGGTGAATAATAAGGTCAGCGCCAAACGCGCATCTCGTCTTCGGCTCGCTGCGCATCGTCATATAGCCGCAGGTAAACCTGGTATTTCGCCTGGTGGAACGCCGCGCTGCCCGCATCGGCGCGAATGACCTCGCCGGGACGCACCAGCGCCCGCGCCGCATCGGTCAGGGTGGGAAAAGCGCCGGCCGCCACCGCGCCCAGCAAGGCGGCGCCCAGGGTCACGGCGTCATCCTCGGCCGACAGCTCGATGTCGCAGCCGGTCACATTGGCGTATTCCCGTAGCCACAAGGGGTTTCTCGTCGCCCCGCCGCAAATCAGCAGCCGGGTAATATGATGACCGGCCTGGTTCATGGCCGCGATAATATGGCGGGTGCCGTAGGCAATGGCCTGCAGGGTGGCCAGGTAAAGTCGGGCCAGCGCATCCGGCCCCTGCTCCAGGGTCAGGCCGATTACCGCGCCGCGGGCAAGGGGATTGGCCCTGGGGGAACGGTTGCCGTGGTGATCCGCCAGCACATGCAAATGCCGGGTGGGCAGCGGATCGCGCCGCTCAAGATCGTCGACCCACTCATTCAACAATGCATATTCGCTGCATCCGCGCGCTTGGGCCTGCTGTTGCAGCAACGGCCAGGCGGCGTGCCCATGCAGCGTCCATTCCACCAGCGCGCCGGCGGCGCTCTGGCCACCCTCGCTCAGCCACCAGTCCGGCAGCATCGCGCCCCAATAGGGCCCCCAAACGCCCGGCACATGAACCTCCCGCCGATTCACCAGCATATGGCAGTTCGACGTACCGCTGATAATGGCCAGTGCGCCTTCTGGACGGGTAGCGACCAGCGCCAGTCCCCCGGCGTGGGCGTCGATAATACCGCCCGCCACGGTAACGGCGGTGGTCAGCCCGCACTCGCGCGCCGCCCGATCGCTTAATTGCCCCGCGGGCCGGCCAAGGCCCAGGATCAGCGGCGGCACCTTCTTAAGCAGGTCTTCCAGGTCAATCGCCCGCAGCAGCGGAGCGCTGAATTGGTTTTCATGGGCCAGGTAATTCCATTTACAGGTCAGCGTGCAGATGCTGGCGGCATCTATTCCCGTGGCGCGCCAGACCAGAAAATCAGCCAGATCGAACAATCGCCAGGCCCGCTGGTAACGCTCGGGGAAATGACGCTTCAGCCACAGGACTTTCGGCAACTCCATTTCCACGCTCACCTCGCCGCCGACATAATCCAGCGCCCGATCGCCGGTGGCGTTGATTTCCTGCGCCTCGCGCACCGCCCGATGATCCATCCACATGATGATATCGTGCCCGGCGGCGTCGTCTTGCGCGACCGAAATGCCCTCGCCGGCGCTATCCACGACCACCAGCGAACAGGTCGCGTCAAACGCCAGGGAAACCACTGATTCAGGCGCCACGCCCGCGGCGCTCACCGCCTCTTTAATCGCCGAGCAGGCCTGCGACCAAATTTCATGTGAGGATTGTTCGACCACATCCGGACGGGGATGGAACTGGCTAATCGGGCGCACGGCAAAGGCCAGCCGGGTGCCACGTTCGTCAAATACCCCGGCCCGCACGCTTGCCGATCCCACGTCCACGCCGATAAAGCACTGGTCTTTCATGCTCTCACCCCCTTTGCTAAGTCGAGTTAGCAATTTAAGCAAAGCTATCGGCGGTGACAAATGATTTTTATGTGAATTGTGAGCTGGATCGGCTAGGTAAGGATAAATCGATGATAAATAATAATTAAAAGCGGACTGATATATTCATACGCGCTTGCTGCCGGCTGGCGGCGGGTTTTATGGCGCTTCGGCGAGGGTTTTCATGTGGCTGGCGGCGGGTTTTATGGCGCTTCGGCGAAGGTTTTCATGTGGCTGGCGGCGGGCTTTATGGCGCTTCGGCCAGGGTTTCGCTTGCCTTGTGTTCGGTGGTTATAGGTATTGCCGGGTGCCGGCAGGTGGTGCGCCGCCGCGCGGTCCCCGGCATCGCCCATCACGGCTGGCGGACCGCCCGGTTAGCGCTCCCGGCGCCACCGGGCTTTTACCGCTCCCGGCGGCTCATCCAGCCTAATCAGTAAGGGGTCACCGGCGTCAGCAGCGGTTTGCCCGCCATAAACGCCGCGATATTATCGAACACCAGATCCGACATCGCACGCCGCGTCTCATGGGTTGCGCTGGCCATATGCGGCGTAATCACCACATTCGGCCGGTTAAACAACGCCGCGGGCACCTCCGGCTCCTGATTGAACACATCCAGCCCCACGCCGCCGATGGTCCCCCGTTCCAGGGCTTCGATCAGATCCCCCTCATCCACGACAGAACCCCGGGCGATATTAATCAAAATCCCCTCGGCGCCAAGCGCGGCCAGCACTGCGGCATTCACCAGCGAGCGGGTCTTCTCCCCGCCGTTAACGCAAACCACCAAAAAATCGCTCGCCGCCGCCAGCTCCGCCACCGAGCGATAAAACGGCCACGCGCTGTCCGGCAGCTGACGATAATCATGATAGGAAATGGCCATATCAAAGGCCGCCGCCCGCCGGGCAATCGCCTGGCCGATACGCCCCATGCCGATAATCCCCAACCGGCCGCCGGACACTTTTTTCGTCCAGGGATAACCCCCGTCGCGCCAGCCGCCGCGTTCGATAAAACGCTGCGCGCCGACAATCTGCCTTGAGGTCGCCAACAGCAGCCCCATCGCCATATCCGCCACGTCGTCGGTCAGCACGTCGGGGGTATTGCACACCGCAATGCCGCGGCGGGCGGCGGCGGCCACGTCAATACCATCATAACCCACGCCGAAATCGGCAATCAGCTCAAGCTTGGGAAACTGGGCGATAAACGACTCGGTAATGGTGGATTCACCATTCACCACCAGCACCCTGGCCTGCTGCGCGGCCGTTAACCGCGCCGGCTCCGGCAACTGTGCGTAATCCGCCATAGTAAACTGGTGTTCCAGCCGGCGCGTCAACGCATCGGGTAATCCGGCGGCCTTGATAACGGAATAATTCATAATGCTTACCTGCAATTAATGAGACAACGGTGACACGGCGTCCGGGGCAACCAACGGCGCCCGGGTCCGGCCGACAAAAATACCCACCACGCCGCCAATCACCAGCGCAATGGCGATAATCATCAGCCCGTAATGATAGCTATTGGTCAAGTCCTTGATTTTCCCCAGCAACGGCGGCAGGCCAAGACCGGCGAAATTAGCGATGGCGTTGATAAAGGCAATGGAAGCCGCCGCCGCCACTCCGGTCAGTTTCTCGGTGGTGACCGCCCAGAATATCGGCGTCAGGGCAAAGTTAAAGCCCACCGTCAATACCAGCAGGATATACGCCAGCCATAAATTCGCGGTAAAGATGGAAATGCCCAGCAGCACACCGGAGATAATCAGCGGCACGCCCAAATGCAGCGCGCGCTCTTTGGTTTTATCCGAATGACGGCCGTTGAGATACATAAACAGACAGGCGAAGACAAAAGGCACCGCCGCCAGCACGCTGATAACAAAATTGCTCTTGTCCGCCACCATGCTTTTCAGGATCAGCGGCAGGAATAAGGTAATGCCGATGGAGCAAAACGCCTGCAGGAACCACACCAGGCTTAACAACCACACCACTTTATTTTTAAAGGCGCTGCCCCAGGAATGGTTTTTGCCCACTTCCGCGCCGGCGTTGTCCGCCGCCAGGGTCGCCTTCAGCCAGCTTTTTTGTTCCGGGCTAAGCCAATGGGCTTTCTCCGGGCTGTCCGAGAGATAAAACAGCACCATCACGCCCATCACCACCGCCGGGATGCCTTCGATAAAAAACAGCCAGCGCCATCCCTCGATACCCCCCAGGCCGTGCAGGCCCAGCAGACTACCGGAAACCGGCAGGCCGATAATCGACGCCAGGACCGATCCCATATAAAAAAACGACATGGCCCTGGCCCGATTACTTTTCGGGAACCAGCAGGAAATATAATAAATTATCCCAGGAGCAAAACCCGCTTCCGCCATCCCCAGCAGGAAACGCATCACATAGAGCTGAGTCGGGGTATGGATAAAGCCCATGCCGGTACTGACCAGCCCCCAGGTAATCATGATGCGCGCTATCCATAATTTAGCGCCCACCTTGGTCATCATGATATTACTGGGCACTTCAAATAAAATGTAGGAAATATAAAACATCCCCACACCCAGGCCATACATGCTGGTGGTTAATCCCAGGTCGGCATTCATCTGTAGCGCCGCTACGGAAATATTGGTTTTATCCAGATTGGAAATAAAATAGCACAGTATAATAAACGGGATTATTTTTAAATTCAGTTTGGCAAGGGTAGAGGTACTCAAATCGATATTCATATCATCACCTTTATGCCACGCTCAGTTCAGAAGCTAATGAAGTCTGTCTGGGCGTGGTGAAGCAACGCGGGATATTATTGCCTGATATTATGGCATTATAATTAAGGCGCTTATTTTGTGCGGATAATCACCACTCCGCCACCGCGCCATCAGGATAACGCCATACCGGATTACGCCATTCGCCGGCGTTTTTACTGCGTTCAATTACCAGTTCTTCATTAATTTCCACGCCCAGACCCGGTTTATTCAGTGGATAGAAATAACCGTCGGTCATTTTGAAGTCGTCTTTATTGACGACGTAATCCAGCAGCTCGGCGCCCTGGTTATAATGAATACCCATGCTTTGCTCCTGCAACACCGCGTTGTAGGAGACAAAATCCACCGCCAGGCAGGATGCCAGGGCGATAGGACCCAGCGGACAATGCGGCGCCAGCGTCACATCATAGGCTTCCGCCATCGAGGCGATTTTCAGGCATTCGGTGATGCCGCCGGCGTGGGACAGGTCGGGCTGGGCGATGGCCAGGCCGCCGGCCGCCAAAATGCGTTTAAATTCAAAGCGCGAGAACATCCGCTCGCCGGCGGCGATGGGGATCGAGGTTTGCGCCGCCAGGCGCGGATAATACTCCGCCTGTTCCGCCAGCACCGGTTCCTCGATAAACAACGGCCGGTAAGGCTCCAACTCCTTAATCAGCAGTTTCGCCATCGGCGCGTTAACCCGCCCGTGGAAGTCCAGGCCAAACTCGATATCATTGCCCATGGCCTCGCGCACCTGCGCCGCCACCGCCACCGCCGCGTCCACTTTGCGCGAACTGTCGAGCAGGCCCATCTCTTCGCAGCCGTTCAGCTTAAACGTATCAAAACCAATCCCGGCCAGCTTTTTCATACCGGCAATCACATCGGCCGGCCTGTCGCCGCCCACCCAGCTGTAGGCTTTGATGCGATCGCGTACCAGGCCGCCCAGCAGTTGATATACCGGCACGCCAAGCGCCTTGCCTTTAATATCCCACAACGCCTGATCGATGCCGGCGATGGCGCTCATCAAAATCGGCCCGCCGCGGTAAAAACCGGCGCGATACATCGTCTGCCAAATATCATTGATCCGCGCCGGGTCCTGGCCGATAACGTACTCGCCCAGTTCATGCACCGCGGCCTCCACGCTTTTGGCCCGGCCTTCAATCACCGGTTCGCCCCAGCCGACGATGCCCTCGTCGGTCTCGATTTTCAGGAACATCCAGCGCGGCGGCAGCCGGTAGGTGGTGAGTTTGGTCACTTTCATACTCTGTCTTCCTCTCAAGCCTGACTTTAATGACTCCAGCCTGCGGTGTCGCGCAGCGCTATAGTGTCGATAATTGTAGCACCAGCATTTAATATTGTACTACAATCTAGATCACACTTTAGACAATCCACCGCCGGTAAATCGCCGGCGTCAAGGGCCGGGCGACGGTGTATCCGAATTAAAGGCATAAAAAAGCCGGTCATATTCTGACCGGCGTGGCGGGAAAGCACTGCGCATTCAGGTTAATACCCTACCCGGCGCCCGAACGCGCCGCAAGGCTAGAGCACGGAAAGCCATCCGCCGTCGACGTAGATAATCTGTCCGCTGACGTAATCGGATGCGGATGAGGCGAGATATACGGCGGTGCCGATAAGCTCCTCCGGTTTACCCCAGCGTTTTGACGGATTGCTGCTTTTAACCCAAGCGTCGAATTCCGCGTTATTCACCAGGTCGGTGTTCATCTCGGTAATAAAATAGCCCGGTCCGATGCCGTTGGCCTGGATATTATGCCCGGCCCATTCCGCCGCCATGGCGCGGGTCAGCATCTTGATGCCGCCTTTCGCCGCGGTATAGGGCGCCACGGTGGCGCGCGCCGCCTCGCTGGTCAATGAACAGATATTGATGATTTTGCCGCCGGCGCCTCTGGCCATCATTCTGGATGCCGCCTCGCGGGAGACAATAAAGGCGCTGGTCAGGTTGGTGTCAATCACCCGCCGCCAGTCGGCAAGCGTCAGCTCCACCAGCGGCTGGCGATGCTGGATGCCGGCATTGTTAATCAGGATATCAACCTGCTCGCCTTCGTCGTCCAATTGGGCAAACACCGCCGCCACCTGCTGCTCGTCGGTGACGTCAAACACCATGCCGCGCACATCAAGCCCCTGCCCGCTAAGCTTATCCACCGCCGCCGCCAGTGTATCCTCATGCCGGCCGTTAAGGATGACGGCGGCGCCGGCCTCCGCCAGGCCCGTGGCATAGGCAAAACCCAGGCCGCGCGCCGATCCGGTGACCAGCGCGGTGCGCCCGGATAAATCAAATAAACCCGCCATGATATTCTCCCTCTCCGGTTAATGGTAAACAGCCAGGGTTCTTAGCCGGGCGCAAGCATCAGGGCAAGAGCCGGCCTGCCGCCGGTGTCTGCCGTGCGATCTAGCGTGCCTGCGTCGCTGCCCGGTAAGCGGCGACAAAGGCCGCTGCCTGCTCCCGCGTGCGGCTTACCGGCTGGCCGGCGCGGTAAAGATCGCCGCCCAGTCCCGCGCCGATACAGCCGGCCTTCAGGTACAGATGCAGGTTTTCCGGCGTGATGCCGCCGACCGCGAATACCGGTATTTCCGGCGGCAGCACCGCTTTCAGCGCTTTGATATAATCCGGGCCGAACGATACGGATGGGAAAATTTTCAGCGCCTGCGCGCCGGCGTCCAGGGCGGTAAAGGCCTCCGTGGCGGTGGCGCAGCCGGGGCATACCATCATGCCGAGGCTCACGCCGCGGCGGATCACCTCGGGCTGGATATTGGGCGTTACCAGCAGCTTGCCGCCCAGGGCCGCCAGCTCATCCACCAGATGGGGTTTAAGCACCGTGCCGCCGCCGATCAGGGCGCGATCGCCATAGGTCCGCACCGTCTTGCCGATGCTGTCCTGCCACTGCGGCGAATTAAGCGGGATCTCAACCGCCTCGAATCCCTCAGCCAGCAACGCTTCTACATGTTCCAGCACTTCGCCGGGGGTGATGCCGCGCAGTATGGCGATCAGGGGTAGCTTATCATTCCAGTTCATTGACTATGCTCCGTATGCCGGCCTGGAATGACGCGTCGCCATCCAGTAACCGGTGATTAAGGCCCGCATAAAGCAGCGCCTGTTGATAACGGGCGGCAAGGGCCGGATTGCCGATAACCGCAACGGTTTCGCCGCGCTCGATGTCCCAGCCGCGCTGCATTTGCGCCACTTCATTTCCAATCAGCAAGCCTGATAGCCACTCGCCGACCACGCTGTTGTCCAATTGGCCCAGAACATGGGCGGCGCGGGTTTCAAACAGGCAGCGCAGGATGTGTGTTTCCCGAAATCCCAGCTCCAGCCCTTGCCGGAAAACATCCGGGTCTGGCCTTTGCTCGCCTATGCCCACGCCCACCAGCGAGTGTTTGAGCAACAAATGATGTAGTTCGCCGGTCATGACGGTACGAAAATCATCAATTACGCCGTCATTGATGCGTACCCATTTGCTGTGGGTACCGGGCATCAGGTACAAGGTAGCGGGCTCAGAGCGATAGGCGCCCAGCAGTTGGGTCTCTTCGCCGCGCATTACGTTGCAATTGTCGGCGCTGACAATGCTGATGCCGGGAATAACCCAGGCGGCGCGCGGCGCGGCCTGGGCCACCCGAGTCAGCCGTCCGGCCAGACTGGTCAGCCGTGTCGGGCACGGCAGATAAGGCACCGGCACCCAGCCCGCGTTGCTGCCCACCATGCCGGCCATCACTACCGGCACATCATGCTGTTGCCAGGGCGCCAATATCTCGTGGAACACCTGCTCCGCCGTGCGCCCGCCCAAGCGGGTCACCCCGGCCTCGGAGCGCTGGCTGGCCGCCAGCTCGCCGTTCAGATACAGCCAGGCGCGCAGATTTGTCGATCCCCAATCGATGGCGATATAACTCTTGTTCATGTAATGTCCTTCAGCCTTTTGGTCGAGCTGGCAATCATGGTGATCGCCGCCTGCTCCGCCGCCACGGAGTCCTGATGCCTGATGGCATCGTACAAATTCTGGTGCTCCCGTAGCGTGCGGGGCATATTGCCCTCATCCGCCATATAGGTGCGCTCGAACACCGCGCGCTGCAACGAACTGATGGCGACGCCCAGCTGTTGCAGCACCGGGTTATGCACCGCGCTGAGCACCGCCTGGTGGTAGCGGATATCCGCTTCGTTAAAGGCGTCGCGATCGTGACTGTTGGCAATCATCTCGTTTAGCGCCGTCTCGATAACCGCCAGCTCGCCTGAGGTGGCCCGTTCCGCCGCCCAGCGCGCGATGGTGGGTTCCACCAGATGGCGCACCTCGGTAAGCGAAGCGATAAGCCGCGGGTCGTAATCCAGCGCCAGCACCCACTGCAACACGTCGGTATCCAGGTAATTCCACTTATTGCGCGCGCTGACGAAAGCGCCGCGATAACGAATAATTTCAATCAAATTCTTCGCCATCAGGGCGCGCAGCACTTCACGGATAATATTGCGCGAGGTGTCGAACTCTTCGCACAGCTCCGCTTCCGCGGGCAGGCCGGTGCCGGGGATATATTTACCGCTAACGATCTGCTGGCCCATTTCATGAATGATGCGATCGGTTTTACTGAGTGCCTGACGGTCCATAACATTCCCCATAAGGTGATAAAAATAACGCCACTTTATCATTTCCGGGTGTTATATCGCGGTACTGCTGCACAATTTTAACCATAGCGGTGATAATCCGGCAATCATTGTAGCACCATATTTTTATATTGTACTACAATGTGGATCACATTTTAGACCAGCCGCCGACGGAAATCGCCGGGGCAAACCGCGGGTCCGCGAAGGGTGCGCGGGGGTAAAAAGCAGGCAACATCATACAAGGTGTTAACGCCATGTCCGCCGCCCTGGCAGCGCGGTGTCCACAGCGGGCTATTGCGGCCCGGCGTCAAACCGGCTGATATCGCCACCCTGAGCCGGCATTGCAGGGTTACCGGCGTTGCCTATTTATCGTCATCGAATAGGCGATCGTAAACGTGCTGTAAATGCAGCTCCATACATTGCCGCGCCCGCGCGGCGTCGCGCTCGATTATCGCCATGGCGATATCATTATGATCGCGATTCATGGAGAGCGGAAAATCGTTATCGGCATAATGGCTTTCCAGGCGAACGAAACGCGAGCTTTTACGTTTGTTCCACAGATATTCCATCATATCGCGGAGCACCTCATTGCCGGTCATTTCAGCGATCAGCACATGAAAACGCTTATCCTCGCGCAGGAATTTTTCATCGTTGACGTGCAGCTGGGTTAAATCGTGGGTCACTTCCCGAAGCTCGGCCCGCTGGTCGTCGGTTCCATTGCGCGCGGCCAGTTCCGCCAGCATCGATTCGAAGAGTTGCCGCGCCTTGATCAGGGATTTCAGGCTGAACTCTTCATCGGCGTGGGGCTGGGCGACGGTGGGCAGGGGATTGGCCACAAAGACGCCGTTGCCGGTGCGGATTTCCACCCAGCCGGTTATTTCCAGCGCTATCAGCGCCTCGCGGATGGAAGAACGGCTGACGCCGAGCTGTTTGGCTAATTCGCGTTCGGCGGGGATCATCTCGCCGGGCTTAAACTGGCCGGTGTTGATACAGCCTATCAGCAGATTGGAAATCTGCCGGTAAAGACGTTCCACTTTAAGCGTAGGTAATTCCATATTCCCTCCAGCGCAAAACCCGTTCCGCCGCCACATCAGCCGGTAAATTGGCGAGAGCTTAGCACAGCGCCCCCGGCGGCAAAAAAAAATAATCGTCACCAACGTTACCGTTTTAGACGATTAATGAGATCTACATCACGGAAATCAAGCATATGTTAAGGAATAGTAATGAGGTCCAGTGGCCTGACCACCAGACCTTCAGTCCTTTTCCCTGTAGCCATCGTGAAGTGAATCTCTTACAGGGTCAATAAGACAACACAAAAATCGCTGTTGAGGATCCTTGTATGCCAGCCATTGCCCTTGATCAGTCGCAACCGTTGCAAAAAACGGCCCGGATCAAAAAGATCCAAACTGTCTCGCTGATTTTATTATTTATCGCCGGGATCATTAACTTTCTCGATCGCGGCTCCTTGTCCGTTGCCAACCAGGCGATCCGCGGCGATCTGGGGTTATCCGCCACCGAATTCGGCGTTCTGCTGTCGGCTTTTTCGTTATCCTACGGCATAGCCCAGTTGCCAAGCGGCATTCTGCTCGACCGTTTCGGCCCGCGCATCGTGCTCGGCGGCGGCCTGTTCTTCTGGTCGCTGATGCAGGCGCTGGCCGGCTCGGTCAACTCTTTCTCCCATTTTATCATGCTGCGCGTCGGCCTGGGCATCGGCGAAGCGCCGTTCATGCCCAGCGGCGTGAAAGTGATCGGCGACTGGTTCCACCCCAAGGAACGCGGCGTGCCGGTAGGCATCTTTAATTCCTCCACCACCCTCGGCCAGGCTTTTGCCCCGCCGATCCTGGTCGCGCTCCTGCTGGCGTTCGGCTGGCGCTCAATGTTCGTTATGATTGGCGTCGCCGGTATTGTCATCGCCTTGTGCTGGTGTGCATGGTATCGCAATCGTGAACGTTTCCCCCTTACCGCCGAGGAACAGCAGTACCTCGACGCCTCCGCCACGCCGCGCAACATCACCCGCCTGACTTTCAGCGAATGGGGCTCGTTGTTTAAACGCCGTACGGTATGGGGCATGATCCTGGGTTTCAGCGGGGTGAACTATACCGGTTGGCTATACCTGTCGTGGCTGCCCGGCTACCTGCAGGCTGAACGCGGGCTGAGCCTGGTCAATACCGGCTGGGTTGCGGCGATTCCGTTCCTGTTCGGCTCCGTAGGCATGCTGGTCAACGGCATGGTGGCCGATCGGCTGGCCAAAAAAGGCTATTCCCTGATTAAAAGCCGCAAGACGCTTATCTGCATCGGCCTGGTATGTTCCGCCGCCTGCACCCTGCTGGTGGTACAATCCACCTCAACCGCCATGGCGGTGGCCTTTATCAGCCTGGCGCTGTTTTTTATCCATTTCGCCGGCACCTCCGCCTGGGGATTGGTTCAGGTTATGGCGCCGTCGCGCATGGTGGCGTCGGTCAGCAGCATCCAGAACTTCGGCAGCTTTATTTGCGCCTCTTTTGCGCCAATTGTGACCGGCTGGGTAGTAGATACCACCCACTCGTTTAATCTGGCTTTGATTATCTGTTCATGCGTCACTTTTGCCGGCGCGTTATCGTATTTCTTTATCGTTAAAAACCCGATTGAAGAACAATCCGTCGCGTAGCCTGATGCGGCCAAAGGCCCGGCTACGCTAAACAGAAAGGAGTTAATTATGGAACACACATGGCGCTGGTACGGCCCTAACGATCCGGTATCGCTGGACGACGCCCGCCAGGCGGGAGCCACCGGCATCGTTACCGCCCTGCACCATATTCCCAACGGCGAAGTCTGGACCGTCGAGGAAATCAAAAAACGCCAGGCCATCCTGGCGGAAAAAGGACTGGTATGGTCGGTAGTTGAAAGTGTGCCGGTACATGAGGATATCAAGACCCATACCGGCAATTATCGCCAGTATCTCGCCAATTATCAGCAATCCCTGCGCAACCTGGGCGCCTGCGGCATCGATACCGTTTGCTATAACTTCATGCCGATACTGGACTGGACCCGTACCGATCTGGCTTACCCGATGCCCGACGGATCCAAGGCGTTGCGCTTCGATGCCATCGCCTTTGCGGCGTTCGAACTGCATATCCTCAAGCGCCCCGGCGCCAGGGAAGATTATGACGCCGGCGAACAACGCCAGGCGGCGGACTATTTTGCCGCCATGAGCCAAGAGCAAATCGATCGGTTGACCGCCAATATCATCGCCGGCCTGCCGGGCGCCGAGGAGGGCTATACGCTGGAGCAGTTCCTGGCCCAGCTGGCGCGCTACGACGGCATTGATAAAGCGAAACTGCGCGAACATATGGCCGAGTTCCTTAAGGCCATCGTGCCGGCGGCACAGGAATCCGGCATCGTGATGGCGGTCCATCCGGACGATCCGCCGCGCCCGATCCTCGGCCTGCCGCGCATCGTCTCCACCATCGAGGACATGCAATGGCTAAAAGACACCGTAGACAGCATCAATAACGGGTTTTGCATGTGCACCGGCTCCTACGGCGTGCGCGCCGATAACGACCTGGTCAAAATGGCCGAGACCTTTGCCGACCGTATCCATTTTGCCCACCTGCGCGCCACCCGCCGGGAAGAAAATCCGAAAAGCTTTCATGAGGCCGATCACCTGGACGGCGACGTGGATATGGTCGGGGTGGTGAAAGCCATACTGGCCGAAGAACAGCGCCGCCGCAGGCAGGGCAATACGCGCGCCATTCCCATGCGCCCGGACCACGGCCACCAGATGCTGGACGATCTGAAGAAAAAAACCAACCCCGGTTATTCGGCCATCGGCCGGCTGCGGGGACTGGCGGAGGTGCGCGGGGTAGAATTGGCACTGAAGCAGACGTTTTTCAACGACTAAGGCATTTCGCCTCTGGATGCCGCCCGTTCCCGGCTGGGGGCGGGCATTAACACCAACAAAACGTTATCCCCGTAAAGCCGCATATCACAGGTCAAGCACGAGTTTCCGAATAGCCACCGCCACGCCGTCTTCTCTATTGGACTTGGTCACAAACTGGCTGGCCGCCTTGATCTCGTCGATGGCATTGCCCATGGCCACGCCGGTGCCGGCATAGTTGATCATCGCCAGGTCGTTGGCCTGATCGCCGATGGTCATCACCTCATCGGCATTAATGTGCAAATGCTCCGCCAGCGCTTTAACGCCTTCGCCTTTATTGGCCTGTTTATTCAGCAATTCAAGATAATATTCAGCGCTTTTCATAATGGTGTAACGTTCATAGGCTTCCGCGGGCATGTGGCTAATCGCCCGATCGAGTATCGCGGGCGGGTCAATCATCATGACCTTGGGAAAGCGCATGCCGGGGTCCATCTCATCCACCCGTCGATATTTTAACGGTATTCCGGTCAAATAGGACTCATGGACCGTATAAGGACTGATATCACGGTTAGCGGTGTAGCAGTTATCGAAATCCAGAGCGTGGAAATGAACCTCCAAACGGCGCGACAGTGCCTCCAGATAGCGGTAGTCGTCTATATCCAGCGTGCTCTGCGCGATGCATTCACCGTCCACCGTGCGCTGCACCAGGGCGCCGTTATTGGTGATGCAATATTGCCCTTCGCCCAGCAAATCAAGTTCCAGTAGATAGCGCTGAATACCGATAAAAGGCCTGCCGGTGGCCAGCGCCACATAAACGCCTTTTTCACGCGCCGCGCCGATCGCCTGGCCGACCGCCGGCGTAATTTCATGCGCGGGATTGAGCAGCGTTCCGTCCATATCGATTGCTATCAGTTTTATCGCCATTTTATCCTCGTTGCTTTATATCGTCACGATCGGTAAAGGGCGATGAACCGCCACTTCCCGATTAGCGCGCTAACTGTACAAGAATAGCGCAATTCGATGATATAAAAATAGCGATTTTTGAAACCGGGCGAACGTGCTTATCGCCTTTTCAGACGCTTTGGCGATTAGCCTCCCTTATTATTAACGCCGGTCAGGACATTACCGGTTTCTTTAGACACCTCTTTTCTGTGATTAAGGGGCGTAGAATGGTTATTCAATAATATTAAAATATCTCTATGTTGTTTTTCAACCGCCAAGGCGGATGCCGTAAAACCATTGTTTTCTAGAACATTAATATCAATATTCTTACATTCCAATAATTGCCGCACCATAAATATTGAATCCTGCATCACCGCCTGCATCAGAGCGGTGACACCAAAGTTATTTTTACAATTTATAATATCATACTGTTGATGAGCTATATGATGATAAGCCTCAAGGTCGTTATGAAAAACAGCGGCATGAAGAAACGTATTGCCATTGCTATCTTTATCGCTGGCCTGTACCTTACCTTTCATAAAATAAATTTTATACAATGCAAACATCTTTGGTTGCAAGTAGTCATTAAAAACGCCGTGGATATTCCCACACCAGTCAAAATGATAATCACTGAGCAATAAGTCAGACGGTGTGTTTATAATAGCATAGCGTAATAATCTGTCATTTAATGCTCCCTTGGCCCCTATCAAACGCAATGCCTCTAATGTTAAAGGTCCTCTGAAGCGTCCATCGTAGTCAACCCAAAAAAAATCTTCCAATGACCTTACCCTAATTCTACCGATGATAAGCGCATCAGCAATATGAAATAAAATTTCTTTATTATTCTCCACTGCCAATGCTTCGGCCAGAGCGCCATAAAGGCCATCGACGTCCTTTAGCAGGAAAAGGAAGTTGTTAGCGATATTGTGCGCCAGAACGGTATTAAGATCGATGGGTGGATTTGAAGATTGCGCGAACTTTATGACTGCCTCATGACCACGCTGGCTCAGATACCGCATCCCTTCGACGTCTTCGTGATGCGTTGGCTCATTGATTATTTCCTCAATGCTTTGGCGCATCATATTACCAATGTCTTTAATAATACTGACGATATTCAATAACCGGTTAAGCCGTTCGAGCACGATAATGACATAATATTCCGTCTCTTTTTTAAGATAGTTAGCCGGATTTTTATTTTTAATTAAATAAGAATATAACCATTTAAACTTTATAAAATGATATTTGTACGCATCAATATACCGTTCTATTTTGGCCTCATCACTATTTTTATGATGGTAGAGGACATGCTGTGACAGCACCAATTCTATGATCTCCAGCCTTCTGTTATCAACATGCCAACTGATATTTTTCTTAAGGCTGTTGACCGATGATGATGCATAAAAAATATTAGTTATAACAACCCGAACTCCATGCGTTAACTCAGTAAAAATAGGGCAAAGGAGAGACCTAAGGGTATCTTCATCGGCGGGCATACAGCTTAACGTCATCTGGCTGATGCCTTGTAAACAACGACCCAGGTCGGTGTAAACCAATTTTTTTAAATCGTGATCCAAATATTGATAATGAAGTAAGCTATCACAAAAAAAATTGATGCTTTCATCCACGCCATTACTCAGCTTCAAAAATACCGCAATTGTGAATAAATCATATTTCGTTTGATCTATATAGGCTTCATAGTCCCTGCTGCTTTCAAAATTTTCAATGCGACCGTATCTTTCCGGCGAGTAATATATTCTTTCCACCGGCTGCGGCGGTGCCTGTGTGGTTGACATTATGGCCAGGCGGGGAAAATAAATAGGCACGGTGATAACCTTCATAATCTCTCCTGTTGTGATATTTTATCTCAAACGTAGAACGATAAATGATAGCTTTCCAATAGATTGAAACGGATGGATAGCCTGCATATTAACGCCCCGCCATTATACTGTGACTTACTAATAGTGAATTCAAGGCGCGATCGGGCCGCAGGTAGTCTCTTTTCAACCTGTTGCTGTTTTATTTATTATTTGATCCTGTTCTCGACGAGTATGCGCTGGCTATAAAAACCGGCAAAAAAAATGCCCGTGAAGCCAAGGGTCCACGGGCATTATAATTTCACAGCGCCATCAGATATCGATATTGGCTGCTTTTAGCGCATTTTCTTCAATAAAAGCGCGGCGAGGCTCCACCGCATCGCCCATCAGCGTGGTAAACAGCAGGTCGGCGGCAATGGCGTCTTTTACCGTGACGCGCAGCATGCGGCGGCTTTCCGGGTCCATGGTGGTTTCCCACAATTGCTCCGGATTCATTTCGCCCAGGCCTTTATAACGCTGGATAGCCAGACCGCGGCGGGATTCCTTCACCAGCCATTCCAGCGCCTGTTCGAAGGTGGTCACCGTCAAACGGCGTTCGCCGCGTTCCACAAAGGCGTCCTCTTCCACCAGACCGCGCAATTTTTCACCCAGCGTACAGAGCTTGCGGTATTCGCCGCCGTGGACAAATTCAAAATCCAGCGCATAGTCGGTATCAACACCGTGTGTACGGATGCGCAGCACCGCCTCATACTGCTGGCGCTCGCGGTTTTCACGCACTTCAAAGCTGTAGTTGCTGCCATGCTTTTCGTTCTGGTTCAGGTCGGTCACCAGCGCGGCAATCCAGGTGGTAACACGGTCCCGGTCGGCCAAATCCGCTTCATTCAGCGACGGCTGGTAGATCAGGTGGTTAAGCAGCGCACGCGGGTAGCGGCGCTCCATGCGGCCGATCATTTTCTGTACCGCATAGTGCTCGGCCACCAGGCTTTCCAGCGGCGCGCCGGCAAGCGAAGGGGCGTGTTCGTTGGTATGCAGGGCGGCGCCGTCCATCGCCAGGGCAATCTGGTATTGGTCCATGGCGTCATCGTCCTTGATATACTGCTCCTGCTTGCCTTTTTTCACCTTGTACAGCGGCGGCTGGGCGATAAACACATGGCCGCGCTCGATGATTTCCGGCATCTGGCGATAAAAGAACGTCAGCAGCAGGGTGCGGATATGGGAACCGTCGACGTCGGCATCGGTCATGATGATGATATTGTGATAGCGCAGTTTGTCGGGATTATACTCATCCCGGCCGATGCCGCAGCCCAGCGCGGTAATCAGCGTGGCGACCTCCTGCGAGGAGAGCATCTTGTCGAAG
This sequence comes from Acerihabitans sp., assembly GCF_036398755.1. Lineage (NCBI taxonomy): Bacteria > Pseudomonadati > Pseudomonadota > Gammaproteobacteria > Enterobacterales > Pectobacteriaceae > Acerihabitans > Acerihabitans sp. The sequence continues at coordinate 39,074 of NZ_DASWOM010000072.1, forward strand.
CGCGCTTTCTCTACATTGAGGATTTTGCCCTTCAGCGGCAAAATCGCCTGGTTTTTACGGTTACGGCCCTGCTTGGCGGAGCCGCCTGCCGAGTCCCCTTCCACCAGGTACAGTTCGGATAGCGCCGGATCGCGCTCCTGGCAATCGGCCAGCTTGCCCGGCAGCCCGGCCAGGTCAAGCGCGCCTTTACGGCGGGTCATTTCACGCGCTTTGCGCGCGGCTTCACGCGCGCGGGCGGCGTCGATAATTTTGCCCACCACGATTTTGGCGTCGGTGGGATTTTCCAGCAAATAGGCCACCAGACGCTCGTTCATCTGCGTTTCCACCGCGGTTTTCACTTCCGACGACACCAGCTTGTCCTTGGTCTGGGAAGAGAACTTGGGATCGGGCACTTTCACCGACACCACGGCGATCAGGCCTTCGCGGGCATCATCGCCGGTGGCGCTGACCTTGGCCTTTTTGCTGTAGCCTTCTTTATCCATATACGAGTTCAGGGTACGGGTCATGGCGGCGCGGAAGCCGACCAGATGCGTACCGCCGTCCCGCTGTGGAATATTATTGGTAAAGCAATAAATATTTTCCTGAAAACCGTCATTCCATTGCAGCGCGATTTCCACGCCGATACCGTCTTTTTCCGTGGAAAAATAGAATACGGTGGGATGGATCGGGGTTTTGTTTTTGCTCAGATATTCCACAAAAGCCTTGATGCCGCCCTGGTAGTGGAAGTGATCTTCTTTATCGTTACGCTTGTCCTTGAGGCGGATGGACACGCCGGAATTCAGGAAGGACAGCTCGCGCAGGCGCTTGGCCAGGATTTCATATTGAAATTCAACGTTATTGGTAAAAGTGGCGAAACTCGGCCAAAAACGGATGGTGGTGCCGGTCTGGTCGGTTTCACCGACCACCGCCAGCGGCGCCTGCGGAATGCCGCCCAGGTAGGTCTGCTCATGGACCCGGCCTTCGCGCCTGACCACCAGCTCCAGCTTTTCCGAGAGGGCGTTGACGACGGAAATACCCACGCCGTGCAACCCGCCGGACACTTTATAGGAGTTATCATCAAATTTACCGCCGGCGTGCAGCACGGTCATGATAACTTCAGCGGCGGAGATACCTTCTTCTTCATGGATACCGGTGGGAATGCCGCGCCCGTCGTCCTGCACCGATACGGAGTTGTCTTCGTGGATCACGACCACGATTTCTTTGCAATGGCCGGCGAGGGCTTCGTCAATTGAGTTATCCACAACCTCGAATACCATATGGTGCAGACCGGTGCCGTCATCCGTATCACCGATGTACATCCCCGGGCGTTTACGCACCGCGTCCAGGCCTTTGAGTACTTTGATACTTGAGGAGTCATAAGAATTCGACATCAACGTTTCTCGCTCATTTTAAACTTCGGATTGAATACTTATTTTACCTTGTTCCACCTGGAACATCTTGCCCTTTTCATCCGTAATATCACGGATTTGTTCAGCGCTCAGGGCGCTGACAAACACCTGCGCCCGGGTGGCTTTCAGGCGCTCCGCCAGTAACCGGCGCCGGCCGGCATCCAGCTCGGAAGCGAAGTCATCTATCAGGTAGAGACACCGCCGCCCGCTCTGGCGGGTTAGGAACTCACCCTGCGCCAGACGCAGGGCGCACATCAATAATTTAAGCTGGCCGCGCGAAAGAATATCCTCCACCGGCACACCCTCGGCGCGGATGCGAAAATCCGCCTTGTGCGGACCGGATGCAGTATAGGTCAAGGCCCGATCGCGCTCAAACTGGCGCTCCAGCAGTTCGCCGTAGTCGCTCTCGCGATCCCACCCGCGCTGGAAGCTGAAATCCAAATGGAATTCGGGTAAAAACTGGGCGCAGGTGGCGGTAATATCCACCGCTATCGCCGCGCTATAGTCGGCGCGCCACTGGCTTATTCTGGCGGCCAGCGGAATCAGCTCCTGGTCCCAGGCGCGCAGCTGCGCGTAACGGCTGACCTGGCGCAGCGCCGCATTGCGCTGGCGAAGCAAACGCTTAAGGTTGCTCCAGGCGTTGAAAAAATCGGGATCGTGATGAAAACACCCCCAGTCCATAAAGGCGCGGCGGTATTTCGGCCCCCCGTTCAGCAGGGTGAAACCTTCGGGGGTGATCAGTTGCATCGGCAGCAGTTGGGCCAGCTCGGCGATTTTATGGCCGTCGCTGCCGTCGATACGCACCCGGCTGTCACCCTGGCGGCTTTTACTCAAGCCCACCGAACATTGGCGATCCTCCGCCGTATGGCCGTCTATGCGCCCATGCAGGGTGAATTCCGGCTGCTCATGGCGAATGACGCGGCCAATCTGCAAACTACGGAACGCCCGGCCGTGCCCGAGGGTGTAAATGGCTTCCAGCACGCTGGTCTTACCGCTGCCGTTGGCGCCGACCAGAAAATTAAAATCGGCCGCCAGGGCCAGGTCGGCGGATTCGATATTGCGAAAATCACGGATAAGCAGGCGGGACAAGGCCATTTAACACACTACCTTACCACATCTCTAGAGACGCATCGGCATAACAACATACGCTGCCGCCTGGCTGGCGCAGTCTTCGATCTGCACGCTGGACACCCCATCGGTAAGCAATAATCGGACGTTTTCGCTTTTCAGGGCATTGAGCACGTCCAGTACGTAGCTGACGTTAAAGCCGATTTCCATTTCCGTGCCCTGGTAGTCCACGTCCAGTATTTCCTCGGCTTCTTCCTGCTCGGGATTGTTGGCGGTGATTTTCAGCTGATTGGCGCTCAGGTACAGCCGCACGCCGCGGAATTTTTCGTTGGAGAGGATGGCGGCGCGGGCAAAAGCCTGCTTTAGCACGTCACAGCCGGCTTCGAGCGTTTTATCGGGGTTCTTGGGCAATACGCGGCGATAATCCGGGAAGCGGCCGTCAACCAGCTTGGAGGTAAAGATATAATCACCGACGGTGGCGCGGATATTATTGGTGCCTATCTGCAGTTTCAGCGGCGTGTCGCCGCCGTCCAGCATTCTAACCAGCTCCATCACGCCTTTGCGCGGCACGATCACCGAATGGGTGGGCAACTGCTGCCCGACCGGCATCGAACACACCGCCAGGCGATGGCCGTCGGTGGCCACGGTGCGCAATTCCTCGCCTTCGGTTTCAAACAGCATGCCGTTCAGGTAATAACGCACGTCCTGATGGGCCATGGAAAACTGGGTCGATTCAATCAGGCGCTTCAGCGTGGACTGCGGCAGGGTGAATTCGACATCACTCTGCCAGTCGTCCAGGTTGGGAAAATCCGCCGCCGGCAGGGTAGACAGTGAAAAGCGGCTGCGCCCCGAGCGAATCAGCATGCGATCGCTTTCCAATATTACCGTGATCTCGGCGCCATCGGGCAGGCCGCGGCAAATATCAAAAAATTTCCGCGCGGGCACGGTGGTCGCGCCCGGTTCATGGGAGGCGGCCAGAGCCACTTTCGCCACCATCTCCATTTCCAGATCGGTGCCGGTCAGCGACAGGCTGTCCCCTTCGACCTGCAATAACAAATTGCCCAGGATCGGCAGGGTGGGACGGCCGCCCAGGGGGCTGCTGACCTGTTGCAGTGGTTTAAGCAGATGCTCTCGTTCAACGATAAATTTCATAGTTTAGGAAGATAATGTTCTGATTAAGTTGGAGTAATCTTCTTTGATATCGTGGCTTTCTTCACGCAGCTGCTCGATTTTCCGGCAAGCGTGCAGCACCGTCGTATGGTCGCGCCCGCCAAAAGCGTCGCCGATTTCCGGCAGGCTATGGTTGGTCAATTCTTTCGACAACGCCATCGCCATTTGCCGGGGACGGGCCACGGAGCGCGATCGCCGCTTCGACAGCAGATCGGCCACCTTGATTTTATAATATTCCGCCACGGTTTTCTGGATATTATCGATGGTGACCAGTTTTTCCTGCAGGGCCAGCAGATCGCGCAGCGCCTCGCGCACAAAATCAATGGTAATGGCGCGGCCGGTAAAGTTGGCGTTGGCAATCACCCGGTTCAGCGCGCCTTCCAGCTCACGCACGTTGGAGCGCAGCCGCTTGGCGATAAAAAAAGCCACTTCCCCCGGCAGGCGAATATCGTTTTCGTCGGCTTTTTTCATCAGGATCGCCACCCGGGTTTCCAGCTCCGGCGGCTCGATCGCGACCGTCAGTCCCCAGCCAAAACGCGACTTCAGACGATCCTCCACTCCATTGATCTCTTTAGGGTAGCGATCGGATGTCAAAATGATTTGCTGATTGCCTTCCAAAAGTGCGTTGAAGGTATGGAAAAACTCTTCCTGCGAGCGCTCTTTATTGGCAAAAAACTGGATATCATCGATAAGCAGGGCGTCGACGGAGCGATAGTAGCGTTTGAACTCTTCGATCGCGTTGTTTTGCAAGGCTTTTACCATATCCTGCACAAAACGTTCTGAATGCATGTAGACCACGCGGGCATTGGCTTTACGCGCCATGATGCCGTTGCCCACCGCCTGCAGCAGATGGGTCTTGCCCAGACCGGTTCCGCCGTACAAAAACAGCGGATTGTAGGCGCCGCCGGGATTATCCGCCACCTGCCGCGCCGCCGCGCGCGCCAGCTGATTGGATTTACCCTCGACGAAATTGTCGAAATTATGCTTAGGATTCAGATTCGAACGGTAGGACAATTCAGGCTGTACCGGCGAACTGTCCCAGCTTGGCCGCGCCGGCCTGGGACGGGCGGCCTGCACCGGCGCTTCGCTTGCATAGCTGACCGGCTGCTGGTGGGCCGCCGCCGCCGCCACCGACAGGGGCGGCTTGCTGCCGACTTCGAAACGCAGCAAAGGCGCATCGGTTCCGCAAAAATCGTTTAATAACCCATTGATATTATTCAGATACTTATCGCGCACCCAATCCAGGACAAAACGATTCGGAGCATATAGCGCCAGCGTGTTGTCGTTGAGCTCCGCCTGCAAAGGGCGAATCCACATACTGAACTCTGTGGCAGGTAACTCATCCTGTAGTCGGGCAAGGCATTGCTGCCAAAGCGAAAGTGACACGGCGGACTCCAATCGAACAAGATCAACAAAAGAAAAGAAACGCAACTGTATGATTCGGGATCATCTTTTTGACACCGGCTACCGCGATGGCAACCCGCGAACCGCCTTTAACGGTTTACCACGACGAAATCCTCTGGGGATCCCGGTCAGGGACTGCGGATCATAACGCAAAGCGCGTCTAAGATCCTCCTCTTCTACACAGTTTTGATCCTTTTTATCCACAGGCTGTCAGGGGCGGGAATGAGTGTAACTGATTCTCCATCCGCTGGATAAAATGTAACTCTTATATCAGTGAAATTAAGCATAGTCTGATTTTCAACCAATGCCCTGCTTCGCGGGATCCTAATATTAATGCACTTGATCCCGGCAGATCCTTGCGCTTTGCCCCGGAACCCGTATAATTCTCAGCCCTACGCGTGACACCTGGTCCGCTTGTCTGGTTTCGCAGGATTTCCAGACGGGATTGCCGGGATGGGCACGGGTATCCAGGTGGGTAAAACGTGATGAGAATTGACTCAGGACTGTACAATTATTACAATCCCCGCCTCTTTGTCCTTTGATGCGATTGAGGCGTCGGTCTTTTTCACGCCGAGTAGCCAAACGCGTTTACTGTGAAGTCACACATTGTTAGGTATAAATCGCTATGAAACGCACTTTCCAACCGTCCGTCTTGAAACGCAACCGTACCCACGGTTTCCGTACTCGTATGGCAACGAAGAATGGTCGTCTGGTTTTGGCACGTCGCCGTGCTAAAGGCCGTACACGTCTGTCCGTATCTTCTAAGTAATAAAGCTAACCCCCCCGGTGGTTAAGCTAGCATTTCCCAGGGAGTTACGGTTGTTAACTCCCAATCATTTTACTTTCGTCTTCCAGCAGCCACAACGGGCCGGCACGCCGCAAATCACCATCCTCGGC